>JBDNGL010000105.1:0-6606 GCA_041689285.1 Opitutaceae bacterium | reverse complement strand
GGCCGTGGCGATCGCTTTTCAGGGAATTTTCAAACAACTGCAGTTGCCGGTGGACTTGTCGCTCGATGGGGTCGAACTCGAGGGTGACATCATCTTCCCGGATGCCGCCAGCGGCGGCACCGGTCGCGCGCGGGTGACTTTGCAGGGTGGCCGGCTCGGGGTGCTGTCGGAGGGGGTGTTTAATTTTGCCGTTGTGGCCGGTCGCAGCGCCGGCGACCAACCGGTCAACGCCTTGAATGTGCGTGGCACGTTGCAGGTCGGGATGGATACGGCGCGGGCATTTTCCCGGCTCGCCCTGAAAATCGATGCCGAAGCTTCCGGCCCGGCCCTCCCGCAGGGCGTGCAGCTCACGGCGGATCTCACGGCTGCGCGCGTGCCCGGTGGCGAGAGTTACGGCGTGAATGTGCAATCAGTCGGCAAGCGGCTCGTGGATTTGCAGGCCAATTTTCCGGATGACCGTGCCCGGCTGGGCGGCGTGTGGAAACTCGATGTGCGGGATACCGACATCGCGCCCTTTGTCCTCGGCCGACCCTTGCCGACCTTCGAGGTGGCGGGCGGGGGGATGTTTGAAACCAATGCGGCGTTCTCCTACATCCATGCGGCGGGCCGGTTAAAAACCTCGGTGGATCGCCTCGGGACCTTGCAACCGCAGTTCGCCGCCGTGGACGCGTTTGGCACCTATGGAGAATTTGATGTCACGTTGCGCGAGACGACGGTGCGGATTGACCGGTTGGTGTGGAGCCTGAACCAGGTTGACCCGGTGCTGACGATGCAGGCGATCCAGGCCTTCGAATACAACACGGCCACGGGTGAACTAAAGGTAGCCGATGCCGCTGCGGATTTGCTCGTGATTGATTTACAGGGCGTGCCGCTGCGGTGGGCGGCCCCATTCGTGACCGACTACACGTTTTCCGGTGGCGCCTTGCGCGGCCAGCTGGTGCTGACCGCCGGGGCGGAAGGACTCGCGGTGCGTTCCCGGGCGCCACTGACCCTCGGTCAACTCGAGGTGGGGCAAGCCGGCCAGCCGCTGCTGAGCAAGGTTGACCTGACCGCGCAGTTCGCGGCCGATTACTCTCCCCAAGGCTGGCAGGCTGATCTGGCCGAGGTCACGGCGGTGGGCAGCGGCGCTCCGCTGTTGTCCCTCACGGCGAAAATTGGCCAACTCACGGGGGCTGCCGCTCCCATTAAGGCGACCGGCCGTTGGACAGCGATGTTGCCGGCCTTGCTGCAACAACCCGTATTACTGGGGAGTGCCACGCTCAGCGCGGGTCGGTTGCAGGGTGAATTTTCCGGGAGCCTCGGCGAGCAGGTGGAACTTACCAGCCGTTTCAATCTCACCGATCTGGCCGTGCCCACCGGTGAGGTGCTGCCCGCGATTCAGGGCGATTTACGGGCCTCCCGGAATAGCGAGGGTGTGCTGAAGTTTGAACTGCCGCTCGTGTTTTCCTCCCCGGGTAAATCGCGGCAGTCCGACCTCAATCTCGCGGGCAGCCTGCAACCCAACGGCGGGGAGTGGAAAATAGATGCGCGGCTGGACGCACGGGAAGTTTTCTTGGAGGATGTGCAAGTGCTCGCGGCGTTGGCGGGCGCCCACGACAAGGTGCCGGGCGACCCCGCGCAGTCATTCTGGCACGGTTACAGTGGGCAAGTGGTGCTGGCGCTGAAAAAACTTCAGATCGGCGATCAGTTGGAGCTCGCTGATGTCAGCGGCATCATCCGCCTTGAAGCCGGTGCCCTGCGGCTCGATGGCCTGCGTGCCGGCCTCGGGGAGGGTGCCGCGGCGCGTGTCAATGGCGGGCTCACCTTCGAACCTGCCGCCCTGCAGCCTTACGCCTTGACGGCTGATCTCGCCGTGACCGATTTCAATCCGGCGAAAATCCTGCAAGCATTCCGGCCGACACAGCCCGCGGTGGTTGACGGCACGTTCACCATCACCAGTCGGCTGACCGGTCGCGCAGCGAATCCGGCGGATTTGGCGGAAGCGGCGCAAGGCGACTTTACTCTCGTCAGCCGCGGCGGGGTGTTTCGCGGCCTGCCGGTCAGCGTGAGCAGCCGGGTGGAAACCTCCGGGCGCATCGCCTCAAGCGTGGCCGCTGTCGGCGGTCTGCTGGGTGCGGTTACTGGTCGCAGAGAATATGCGGATATCGGCAACAAAGCGTCGGCCGTGGCCGAACTCTCCAAGGCGCTCGCAGCCATCCCCTATGATCAATTGAATGTCGTATTGGCACGCGATGAATCTCTCGCGACGATCTTGCGCGACTTTACCCTGATCGCCCCAGAGTTGCGGCTTAGCGGTGTGGGCGAGGCCAAGACCGGGGCCGACCGATCATTCCTGAATTCCGCGCTTGCGATGGAGTTTAAACTTTCCGCCCGCGGGCGCACCGCCGATTTGTTGGGTTACCTCGGTGCCTTGGAGAACGGCACCGACGAACTTGGCTACACACGGAGCAATCTGCCCCTGAAGGTCGCCGGCACGCTCGCCGCACCTGATACCGGTGAACTTAACCGCGCTCTGGCCAATCTCGCCCTCGAAAAATCCGGTGCCAACGAGCTGCTCAACCGGCTGCTCGGCGGCGGGAAGTAGGCGAGCGCGTGAACGCCCTTGTTCTCGGGCCCGGGCTCTGACAACGTCCGGGGGTGATCGCTTCCGTTGCATTCCGGAATTTCAAGGCCCTGCGCCATACGGAGCTTGTGCTGCGGCCCTTCAACCTGCTCATCGGGCCTAACGGCAGTGGTAAGACGAGTCTGATCCAGGCGATCCTGCGGCTGCGCAGTTTGGCGAAGCTGCCCTTGAGCGTGCATCCTGAAGCTCAAACGCAGCGTGCAGATAGCCCGGAGATGATCTTTCACTTCAACGCACCGCATACGGCCATCACCGCGCGGCTGGTTTGTGTGTCGGACAATGTCTGTGACCTGCTCGCACTCACACCGGCGGATGCCCCCGGTTGGCCCAGCCTCAAGGCCCGCCTCGGCGGCATCCGCGCCTTTCTGCTCGATCATTATGTGATGCCGTTGCCGGCCCACCGGCGCGATGGCACCGAACTCGCCGGCAATGGCGGCAATCTCGCTGCCGTGCTCGCCACGCTGAAGGACGCGCACCCGCCGGTATTCGCGCGTTTGTCGGCCGAACTTACCCGCATCGCCCCGGAGTTCAGCGACATGGTGTTCCGCGATCACGCCGACGGCACGGTGGAACTGGCCCTGCACATGGAGGACGAACCCCAACCCGTCACTGCCGAAAATCTCTCCCAAGGCACGCTCTACCTGCTAGCTATGCTCGCGCTCGCCTTCAGTCCCGCGCCGCCCGCGGTGGTGTGCATTGAGGAGATTGATCGCGGCATTCATCCGCGCATGCTCCGGGAATTGCGCGACCTGCTTTATCGGCTGAGTTATCCGGCGGAGTTCGGTGAGAGCCGTGCCCCGGTGCAGGTCATCGCGACCACGCACTCGCCCTACCTGCTGGATTTGTTTCGCGATCATCCCGAGGAGGTGGTCATCGCCCAGAAACACGGGCGGGAAGCGAAGTTTGAGCGGCTCTCCGATCGTGTCGATCTGCCGGAGCTCCTTGCGGAGGGAACCTTGGGAGATATCTGGTTCAGCGGTATTCTCGGGGGCGTGCCCGACGAGCTATGAAAGTCGCCTTGTTGAGCGAATCCCCGGCGGACGAGATCGCGGTCAAGGTGCTGGTCGAGGCCGTGCTCGGCGAAACCATCCAGCATGTGCAACCGGCGCTACGTGCTCGCGGCTGGCCCAATGTCGCGCAGGTGCTGCCGGCCATCATCCGCCATCTGCATTTCAACACCGCCGCCGAGGCTCTCGTGGTCGTCGTGGACAGCGACGATTCCGTGGTGCACACCGCGGCGCATGAGGTCCCGGGCTATTTTCATCCGCAATGTCGCCTCTGCCAGTTACGGGCGACCTATCGGCAAACGGTGAAAAAACTGCCGCCGCGCAAAGGCCGTCCGGCCAACCGGCAGCGCGTGCTGCGTTGTGTGGGGGTGGCCGTGCCAGCGGTGGAGGCTTGGTATCTGTGCGGCCGCGATGAATCGGTCGGCGAAGCCGGCTGGCTGGCCGGGCAGGAGCAGGGCAGGGCGCCATATACGCGGCGTGAACTCAAGTGGCGTGTATATGGCACCGAGCGACCTTCGCTGCCCTTGGAGATTGAGCACGCCTTGCGCGAGGTGAACCGGCACCGCCACGACACCCGGCGGCTGGAGGCGGATTTCCCAGGGGGCTTTGGTGCCCTGGCACGCGATTTGCGGGCTTGGCGTGAGCCCGGCGTTGGCACAGCATAGTCGCGACTCCTTCGCCATGCCGCCCGCCTACGATCTGGAGCAACTGCAACGCAAGCTGGCGCGCATCGAGATGGAGCTGGCCGCGGCCAAGCAACAGCTCGCGCAACTCACGGCGCAGCCCGTCGCCCCGGAAGCGTTGGCTGCAGTCGTCGCCGTCGAGCCTCCTCCGGTAGCGACACCACAGTGGGAGCCGCCGCTGCTGCCACCGGTGCTGTCACCGTTGCCAACCCCAGTCACCGCGCCGGCCGGTCCGGGCGGGCTGCAGGTCTGGCTTACGAGCATTGGACTCTGGCCGCCCAGCGGCGATGCCAATGCCGAGGCCCGGCTCGGCGCGTGGTGGGCGACACGGGTAGGGGCTTTGCTCGCCGTGATCGGCATCGTGTTTTTCGCGATCTACGTGTCTCAAAACACGCCGCCATTCGTAAAGCTGACGCAACTCGTGGCCGCGGCGGGCTTGGTGTTTTTTGCCGGGCTGCGGCTGGAGCGCAAGGTGCCCCGGTTCGGCGCAGTGCTCGCGGGTGCGGGACTGGCCTTGATCTATTTCGCAGCCTTCGCGGCCTACGCGGTGCCAGCCACCAAGGTGATGGCTGACCCATTCGCAGCCGCGGTCGTGCAATTGGCAGTCGTGGCGCTTATCTTGGGTTTTGCTGCCTGGCGCCGCTCGGAGACGCATGCTACGATCGCGGTGGGTTTGGGTTTTGTGACGGCGTTTTTCTCCGGTTATGTGGGGATGGATGCCTTCGCCCTGTGGTCGGCGCTGGCTCTGGCCTTTGGGGCGATCGTGCTGAAGTTTCGCCCGGGCTGGCGGGCTCCGTCCACGATCGCTCTGCCTCTGACCTATCTCGTTTACGTAGTGCTGGCGTTTTCAATCTGGGCCCGGACCAACCCTGCGCCCCCGGCGACCGCCCTCTGGTTGCCGTTGCTGGCGATGTTCGGCCTCTTTTTGCTGCGTGATGCGTTCGCGGCGGTGCGTGGCGCTGCGCTGACCGCTGACGACCGGTTGCTGCAAAATCTGAATTCAAGCGTGGCAATTACCGCTGGCTTCTTGGTGACAGTCCGTCTGCTGCCGACGGAACTGGCGGCGTGGTGGTTTTGGAGCGGCGGCATCATGCTGGCCGTGACAGTAGGGTGGTGGCGGCTCGGGCAGCCGGGCTCGCTCGTGCCAGTCGCGGCGTGCAAGGCCGCCGGACTGCTCGCCCTCGGGGTCGTCACGGAAGCCGACGGCCACCAACGTTGGCTCGTGCTCCTTGTGCAGGCATTTGTGTTGCTGACGGCGGCGCGGGTCACGGGTCTTCGTGGCCTGCGCGTGATGATGGTGCTGGTCTGGGGTCTTTCGCTAGGGCTGCTCTTCTGGTCCACGGGCCGTGGGCAAACGCTGCCCATGGCGGGCGCGCTCATCCATTTAGGGTTTTCCGCTGTCTTACTCGGCTACGACCAACGCTGGCTCGGGGCTGGGCGTGGTTTCAGCCTGATCATGGGCGCGCTGCTGGGCGTCGTCGCGGGTATTGCCGGCAACGCGTTATTTACTGCCGGGGTGAAACCCGCGGCGTTCATGGGTTTGGCGGCGCTCCTCGCCGTGGCGGGCGCCGTGAGTCGGGGCTGGCGTGGTCCGGCGATGGCGGCAGGTTTCATGGTCGCAGCTGCGCATCTGGCCATGCTGGGTTACCGGACGCACCTGCATCCGGATTGGTGGCTCTGGGCCAACGAAGCCGGGCTGCTCGTCGGTGCGGGCGCCATTGGCTTCGCGCTGGCACGCTTACCCGCCGACAAGATAGACGCTGGCCATTGGCGGGTGGTGCGCAGCGCGCTCGTTTTCGTCGGAGTGCTGGTGCTGGCCATGGTATTCACGAAAGGACTTGGGCGTGACGAGGCCCTGGCCGCCACGGTGGGCACGTCGGTCTTGCTGCTGGTGCTGATTCCTTGGGCACAGCGCTGGCCGCTGGTGGTGACCGCTACTCTCGGGCTGGCGTGGGGCTGGTTACTCTACGGACCTTTGCAGTGGCGGTCGGCCGAACCGTGGTTGTTCGCGGCGACAGCCGGGGCATGGACCCTGCCCGTGATCCTGCAACTCTCGCCGGACCGCCTCGCGCAGATGACGACGACGGACAACCGACGCCTGTTGCTGGGGCTCCAAGCCGTGCTCGCGACGTGGATCACACTGCTGGCCGTGCATGCGAATTTTACCGGCGCCATGCGCTTCGCCGCCATTGCCGGGGCCGCGCTCCTGGTGTTTGCGCTGGCTTGGCGGTGGGGCGTGCGCGTGGCGCTGCCGGCGACTTCGGTGCTCGTGCTGGCTGGCGCACTCGGGGCG
>JBDNGL010000104.1:0-2404 GCA_041689285.1 Opitutaceae bacterium | reverse complement strand
GACCTGACCCTTGCTGGTAATATTCATGCGGACAGTATTACCAACACCGGTATTACTCCAAGAAAGTCCCCGCCGCCGCCGGGATCTCCGAACGGCCCGACCGGAGGGCTCGGTGCCCTACCACACGTCAGTTCTTTCGGTAAGTCGCAATAGAGGCAGAGGGATGTTGGTCGTATTTGGCCGATTTGCGAAAAGCGCGGCCCCGGGCATTCTTAGGCTCCATGCGTTTGCTCCATTGCCTGTTTTCTCTGGCCCTGTTCCTGCCCGCCCTGCGCGCCGAGGTGCCTGCGCCGCTGGCGGCGGCGTTGAAAAAACTCGTGGCGGATGATGGCCGCTGGGCCTACACGCAGACGGTCAATAAATTTGACCGCAAGGGCCGACCGGATGGGGTGCAGGTGGAGCGCTTTGATCCCTCGCTGCCGGAGGAGGAGCAATGGAGGTTGTTATCTCGCGACGGTCGGCCGGTGACGGACCAGGCGCAGCGGACTTTTCAGCGGAAGAAGGATCGGGAGATGCGCCGGCGGGAAGAGAAGTCACTCGGCGAGGTGATCGATTTTGAACGGGCGCAGGCGGTGACGACCACGGCGGAGGAAATTGTTTATGAGGTGCCGTTGCAAAAGGATGCCAGTCGGCGATTCCCGGAGGAGAAATTCACGGTGTTCATGACCGTGCAACCGGAGCGGGAGACGCTGGAGCACTTCGTCCTGCGGGCGCGCGAGGCTTTTCGCATGGTGGGTGTGGCGCGGATCGACAAGGTCGAGATCGACGCGCGTTTCCAAAGCGTGGAAGCGGCCTTTGTGCCGCAGCCAAGTGTGATTACCGCGAGTGGGGCCGGGCGGGTGTTGTTTTTCCGCGTGGGAGGCTCGGCGGAAATCACTTGGACGGATTTCAAACGGGTGAAACCCTACAAAGATCGCTTCGTCGTCGAATTTGGTGAACTGAAAGTGCTCGATTTTTGAGCGGGCCAGTGGGTGAACGCCCGGAGATAACTTGCGCCGGTTTCGAGTTCCCCGCTACCTGTGCGACGTGAAAGGTTGGCTCGGAGATTATTTGCTGCGACTGCCTTGGGCGTTGTTCTACTGGAACGCGCGCAAGACGTGGTATCGTGTGCGCGGCCGGCAGGGCCAGTGTCCGTGTCACAACCCGAGCGATGCCGGCGAACCGCTGCGCACGGGTTGCGAGGCGGTGCTGACTTGGAGCCGACCGGCACGGTTCCGGCGGGTGTGTCCGCTGCTCCAGCAAAATACCGCCGGGCAGTGGGTGTGCAGCGTGCGGGCGGAGGCAGTCCGCCCGTTCTGGCTGCGCGCGTTGGCCTATGTGGCGGGGTCGGCGACCGCGCTCTTGCTCGCGGTGGTGCTGACGGTATTCGGGCTCATGCGTGCGATCGGCTACGAGGTGAGTGTGCGACAGATTGCGTGGCCGCCGGCGTGGAGCGAGCTGCGGCTGGTGCGGTCGCAACTTTTCATCAAGCAGGCGCGCGAGTATTACACCAAAGGGCAAGTGCGGGAGGCGTTGGCGGCCTTGGCTGTCGCTCACGAGCTGGACCGGCAAAATTATCCGGTGGCGATGATGCTGGCCCAGTTTTATCAGGCGGGAAATCCGGAGATGGCGGACGATCTCTACGCGCGATTGTTGTGGGAACAGCCCGATAATCGGGTGGAGACGGCGCGCGTGTGGTTTCGCAGTCTGCTCGCCCGCGGTCGGCTGACGGATGTGGCGGAGCTGGCCCAGCGTCAGCTCAAACACGAGCCGCCACAAGTCTCGGCCTGGCTGCATGCGTTGATTTTCGCCGCGCGCAAACTGGACCAGCCGGAGTTGCTGGAAGCGGCGTTGGCTGACAAGGAAACCCCGGCGGTGGTTAGGCCGACCTTGGAACTAGCGAGGCAAGTGCAACGACTGGCACCTGCGGAAGCCGGTCGATTACTTGCGACGGCCCCGGTGCTCTCGACGTTTGCTTATGACCGCGTGTATCGCATTGAGGCTTTGCTGCGACTGGGCTTGCACGAGGAGGCGATGCAACTGCTCCGCGACTCGCGCGGGCAACTCGCCGGACGCGATGTGGCGCGCTTGGTGTTCGCGATTTACGCTCAGGCCGGGGATCGCGAGCGACTAAGCCGCGAGTTTGACGCTTTACTGGCACCGACCCGCATGCTCACGGCCGGGGAGGTCTCGCTCCTAGCCATCCATCTGGTTCGCTACCCTGATCCGGTGCTGCTGGGTAAAGGGAACTCCTAAATTTTACAACTAATTGCTGGACACCGTGATAAAATGTGCGGATCTTGTATCTCGATGAGCATGAATCAATATACGTTCTTCGGTGATCACGCGGCGCTGGAGTCATTGACGCAGCACGGGGACCGGTTGGTGGAATTGGATCGCAATATACAATGGGCACCATTGGTGG
>JBDNGL010000103.1:0-8179 GCA_041689285.1 Opitutaceae bacterium | reverse complement strand
CAACGGCGCCGTCCGTCTTCAGGTCCGCGCCCGCGACGAGAAGTACGAACCCCTCGACAACGCCGCCATCACCCTGGAGATCGAGACCGTCCAGTTCGAGACCACGCCCGGCACCACCAATCTTCCCATCCGCATTACCGCCACGGCTTCCGCCGACGAACCCGGCCTGTACGAAGCCACCTTCGTCCCCCGGGCCACCGCCGGATTCCGCGCCACTGCCACCGTCACCAACGCCGTGGGAGCCCCCGCCGGGACCGCCGAGACCGGATGGTCCACCGACCTCGCCGCCGAAGAATTCAAATCGCTCGTCCCCAACCTCCCGCTGCTTCAGGAAATCGCCCGTCGCACCGGCGGGCGCGTCCTCACCGCCGACACCCTCGAAGCCCTCCCCCGCGAGCTTCCCTCCCGCCCTGCCCCCGTCATGGAGACCATCACCCGGCCCCTCTGGAACACCCCCCTCTTCTTCACCCTCGCCCTCGCCGCCCTCCTCGCCGAATGGGGTCTGCGCCGCTGGAAAGGTCTCCCGTGACCCCACTCCCCACTTCAAGGATCAGTCCAATTGGACTGATCCGTCTGATTGGTCTGATCCTCCTCCAGCAGGCCCTCCACGGCCAGAATCCCGCTCCCGACCTCCTCCTCGTCGTCGGAGCCCCCGGCGAACCTCAGTACGCCACCAATTTCGCCAACCAGGCTCAGGCCTGGACCCGTCTCGCCGAACGGTCGCACACCTCCCTGACCACCATCGGACTCGACGGCCCCGGCACCAACGACCTCGACCTCCTCCGACAATCCCTCACCCGCCTCGCCACCAACTCCCCGGAACCTCTCTACCTCGTCCTTCTCGGCCACGGCACCTACGACGGACGCGAAGCCCGATTCAACCTGCGCGGACCCGACGTCACCGCCACCAACCTCCAGGAATGGCTGAAGCCCATCCAACGACCCATCGCACTCCTCAATACCGCATCCGCGAGTGCTCCCTTCCTCAAGGCCCTCTCCCGGACCAATCGCGTCATCCTCACCGCCACCCGTTCCGGCAACGAGGTCAACGCCACCCACCTCGGCACCTCCCTGGCCGAAGCCATCGACGATCCCAAGGCGGACCTCGATCAGGATGGCGACCTCTCCCTTCTCGAACTCTTCCTCAACGCCAGCGCGCGCACCGGCGAGTTCTATAAGTCCGAGGGACGCCTCGCCTCCGAACATCCGCTCCTAGACGACAACGCCGACGCCCTGGGAACGCCCGCCGAGTGGTTCCGCGGCACCCGCTCCACCAAGAAGCCTTCTGGCAGCGCGGCCACCGACGGCCTGCGCACCCACCAGTTCATCCTCCTCCCCGGACCCGACTCCGCCCGTCTCACGCCCGAACAACGCGCCCGACGCGACGAACTCGAACTCGCCATCGCCCGCCTGCGCGACACCCGCCCCACCCCACCCGACGACGCCTACTACGCCCGCCTCGAACCCCTCCTCCTCGAACTCGCCCGAATCCTGGTCCCGGCCCCCGCCCCCTAATAACCCCATTCCCCGATCAGCCCGATCAGACGGATCCGTCCGATCGCTTCGCCCGCATCCGCCCGGCGCCCGTGGTGCTGCCTCCCGCCGACCAACACGAATTCAGCATTGCACCCCGGAGCCCCCGTCGATAAATGTCACCCAGTCCTCCGGACGCGGGTGTGGTACAATGGTAGCACGTGGGCTTCCCAAGCCTGAGACGAGGGTTCGATTCCCTTCACCCGCTCCATTCATTATCAAGCACTTACGAAGATGTGCGAGTAAAGTGCAAGTGAACCGGACGGTCGAAGTCTTCAAAAAATAGTTTGGTCGGTCTTCGTTCTGCCCCTGCAAATCCGCCTCTCCGCGGAAGTTGGAGCACGAAATTCAGCGAAACCATGAGTCATCTGAGGCTTGCACGAATATACAAACTGCTTGTATGTTCGTGCAGTGTCCAGCGCAGCCAAAACCGCAGCCGACGCGCTCTTCGCGATTGCCGAAGGGCAGCAAGGCTATTTCACGTCCAAGCAAGCAGCCGACGCAGGATACCAACTCGGCAGTCAGGCGCATCACGTCAAATCAGGAAATTGGGTGCGCGTACAACGGGCCATCTATCGGCTGAGACGTTTTCCGCAATCATCAGAGGAACAACTCGTCATCTACGTCCTTTGGTCACGCAATAGAGAGGGCGAACCGGAAGGGGTTTACTCACACCAAACCGCGCTCAGCATCCATGATCTCTCCGATGTGAACCCGGCCAAACTCCACATGACTGTCCCAGCCGCATTTCGGCGGACAGCTAAAACCCCGAACGTGCTGGTGCTGCACCGCTCAAATCTCAATGTAAACGACGTCGAACCCCGGCAAGGATTCGCCGTGACTCGCCCTCTCCGCAGCATCGCCGATCTGGCAACCGCAGAATCCACCTCCCGCGACATTGTCGAGCAAGCCCTGATTGAAGGGCGACGGCGTGGAGTGATTACCGCACGGGAAATCTCGGAGCTCGGCCGCAACGCACATTTTCCACTGTGGTTCGATGAACTGCTTGCCGCTAACACCAAATGAAGCCACCTCGCAAGTATGCCTCGGCGACCGCGTTCCGGGTCGCATTGGAAGATCGGCTGAAACGGCTGGCACAGGAAGAAAATATTGATCTTCAACGAGTGCGCCGACAGGCGACGTTCGACCGACTGCTCTGCCGCCTATTTGCAAAACCGGACGCTCCGTGGCTTTTGAAAGGCGGCTACGCGATGGAGTTGCGTCTGAAGACAGCTCGCACCACGCGCGATATGGACCTCGCTTTGAAACAACTCCCGATGCCCACTCGGGATTGGAATGCCAATGCCTCAACAGTTCTCGAAGCGTTGCGCGAAGTCGGGCAGTTGGACTTGGAGGATTTCTTCACCTTCATAATTGGCGATGCAGTTCAGGATTTGGACGCCGCGCCTTATGGCGGAGCGCGCTTCCCGGTTGATGCGCGATTGGCCGGGCGCTCGTTCGTGAAGTTTCACTTGGACGTGAGCACAGGGGATGTGTTGCGCGAGCCTTACGAATCTCTTTCGGGACGGGATTGGCTCGGATTTGCGGGTGTCGCCAGCACGACTTTTCGGGCGGTTTCACCGGAGGAACAGTTCGCCGAAAAACTGCACGCTTACACCTTGCCGAGGGCGGGACGGGAAAATACTCGCGTGAAGGACTTGCTGGACTTGGTTTTGCTGATCGAGCGAACAAGCATGAATGCCGCCCGTCTACCTGAAGCGATTCGCGAGACATTTCAACGCAGGAAGACGCACGAAGTTCCGCATGCACTCGCTGCACCACCCGCTTCCTGGTTAAAGCCCTTCTCAGAGATGGCAGCGGAATGCGGACTTGCACCAAATATGGAGGGGCAATTTGATGTGGCCGCTCAATTTTTCAGCAGATTGAGCCTGTGACACCAACGAGCGATCTCAACCATGAGCGCATCCGATTTCAATGACTCAAAACTTGCTGAAGCGCTTGCGGAATGCGAACGGCTGCGCGAGGAGAACCGGCTATTGCGTGGCCGATTGGAGATGCCCATCCCGGAAGTTACGGCACCGCCCGCTGCTGCGCCCGCCCCGGCAGGCACGGTAACTGCCAAGTCCAATCCGGAAGAAAAGGTTAAGTTTTTCCTCAGCCTATTTCGCGGGCGCGAAGATGTTTATGCGGTGCGGTGGGAGGGACGCAATGGAAAGACGGGGTACTCCCCCGCGTGCCGAAGAGCTTGGGGCAAACCGTTCCCTAAGCATTCGGAAGAACCGCAGGAATACTTCCCGTTGACCGACCAGGTCATTCACAGCCATTTGACGGGCAAACTCACGGCAGGCGTTTACCCGCTGTTGGCCGATGAGACGTGTTGGTTCCTCGCCGCTGATTTTGACAAAACGACCTGGCAGGAAGACGTGCGGACGTATCTCCACACATGCAACGAGTGGAGAGTGCCCGCCCTGCTCGAACGGTCACGCTCGGGACGCGGCGGGCACATATGGATTTTCTTTGCCGCGCCACTGCCAGCCCGAATCGCCCGAAAACTTGGCGCGGCCATTCTGACCCGGACGATGGAGCGACGGCATCAATTGGGGCTCGATTCCTACGACCGCTTTTTTCCCAGCCAGGACACCATGCCCAAAGGCGGCTTCGGCAATCTCATCGCGCTGCCGTTGCAGCATGTGCCGCGCGGTCATGGCAACAGTGTTTTTCTCGACGCCGATCTTAACCCACACCCTGACCAGTGGTCGCTGTTGTCGGGCGTCCGACGCATGGGATTTGGTGAAGTCGAAACCATTGTGCGCGAGGCCGAACGGAGCGGAAATATCATTGGTGTTCGCCGCAGTGTGACGGACGATGAACAAACCGAAGATCCGTGGACACTGCCACCATCCCGGAAGAAGAAGGACGAAGTCATTTCTGGTCCTTTGCCAGCGAAAGTGCGCGTTGTCCGGGGCAATCTGGTTTTTGTCGAAACGGAGGGATTGCCGTCCGCAATGCTGAATAGCCTGCATCGGCTCGCCGCGTTTCAAAACCCGGAGTTCTATCGCGCCCAAGCCATGCGACTGTCAACCTTCGACAAACCGCGTGTAATTCGTTGCGCTGAGGAGTTTTCGAAACACATCGCCTTGCCTCGCGGCTGTCTGGAAGAAATCACTGCCCTGCTCGAATCACACAAGGTGGTTGTGGACCTCGACGACAAACGGTTTGCTGGTTCGCCGCTCGACGCGACGTTTCATGGCCAGCTCCGGCCCGACCAACAAGCCGCTGCGAACGACATGCTGGCCCATGATGACGGTATCTTGTCCGCCACGACCGCTTTTGGAAAAACGGTCGTGGCCGCATGGCTAATTGCCGCGCGGAAGGCAAATACACTGGTGCTCGTGCATCGCCGCCAACTTTTGGACCAATGGTGCGAGCGGCTCGCTTCATTCCTGAATCTGCCCATCAAGAGCATCGGGCAAATTGGCGGAGGGCGACGACGCCCGAACGGGATGATCGATGTTGCGGTCATCCAGAGTCTAAATCGAAAGCAAGTCGTGGACGATCTGGTTGCCAACTACGGACACGTCATTGTGGACGAGTGCCACCATCTCTCCGCCGTGAGCTTTGAGCAGGTGCTCCGGCAAGTGAAAGCGCGTTACGTCACCGGCCTAACTGCCACACCGCAGCGCAAGGACGGCCATCACCCGATTATCGTGATGCAGTGCGGGCCGATACGCCTTCGCGTGAATGCAATTGAACAAGCCCTCGCGCGACCGTTCACCCATACTGTCATTCCCCGGCCAACCAACTTTCGAATGCCGCCAACGGTGGATAAGCCGGAGATGCACGAATTGTATTCCGCACTCGCCGGAAACAAGGCTCGTAACGATTTCATTTTCGAGGATCTGGTTCGATGCATCAAGGCCGAACGCTCCCCGATTCTGCTCACAGAACGCACCAGCCAAGTGGACGAATTCGCCTCCAGAATTGCCGCCGTGGTTAAACACGTTGTGGTATTGAAGGGCGGCATGGGGGCGAAGCAACGACGAGCCGTCGCCGCGCAACTGAAGGCGATTCCCGACGGTGAAGAACGAGTTCTCCTGGCCACGGGTCGCTACATCGGTGAAGGCTTCGACGACGCCCGGCTCGACACGCTTTTCCTCGCCATGCCGATTTCCTGGCACGGGACGCTCCAACAATATGTTGGCCGATTGCACCGTCTTCACGACAGCAAGCGCGAAGTCATCGTTTACGATTACGTGGACGACGCCGAGCCGGTTCTTTCCAAGATGTATTCCAAACGAGTGCGCGGCTACGAGGCGGTCGGTTACCTAATCAGCGCTGCCCAGTGAACGAGCAAGGTGTGGCCGAGAGTGGTATCCAGTGGTGATGAGTTCGCTCCAAGTCCATCCGGTGGCTTGGAATGGTGGCGTTTCGCCCTATTTTGGCCGTGAATCACGCGATTCTCGAACAAAACTGCTTTGGTAATAATTACGAGGGTTCGATTCCATTCACCCGCTCCATTGATAAGCAAGGACTTACGAAGATGTGCAAGTACAGTGCAAGTAAAGTGCAAGTGATTCAAGGGGCCGGTAGCCCTTCAAAATAATTCGATCGCCCCCCTCTTTCGGTGCCTTGAACCGGCTTTTCTTCAAAAGTTCGGGCTTGGGTTTTGAGGCTCTTTCGATTCCACCGCCGATTTCAAAAGCTGACGTCGGGGCTTGCATTCTGACAGATAAACATGTACATATTTCTGACAATAGGAATCCGATGAACGTGGCCAATCCAATCGAACAAGCGATGTTTGAGCGCATTAAGGCTCGGGGGAACGGCTGGGTGTTCAGCCCGGTCGACTTCGTTGATCTGGGCATTCGGAACGCGGTGGACAAAGCCTTGTCGCGAATGGCGGCGGACGGCTCGGTGCGGCGCGTGGCGCGTGGGTTGTATGACGTGCCCAAGCGGCACCCCCTTGTCGGCCTGACAGCCCCCAGCATCGACGAAGTGGCCAAGGCGGTCGCCGGAAAAAGCGGCACACGTTTACAACCCACCGGCGCGTATGCCGCCAATCTGCTGGGGTTGTCCGACCAAGTGCCCGCCAAGGTGGTTTTTCTCACGGATGGTCGGAGCAAGCGCATTCAACTGGGAAAACTGACCATCTCCCTCAAGCAGACATCGCCACGAATCATGGCCACCGCCGGAAGCATCAGCGGCTCCATCATCCAGGCGCTCCGGTATCTTGGGAAAGACCACGTCACGGAGGAAACCGTCAAGCGGCTCGACCGCAGACTTTCACCGGACGACCGGAAACAATTGTTGAAGGATCTGGCGTATGCCCCGGCGTGGATTGCGCTCATCATGCGGAAGCTGGCCACTCTCGGCTGAATCATGGATGCCTTTGTTAAACTGAGCCCGGAGGAACGACGGATATTCTTTGAGGGCGCTGCCGCGCCACTCAACCTCGCGCCCCTGATGGTCGAGAAGGATTTCTGGGTCTGTTGGACGCTGAAGGAACTGTTCCGGCTCCCCGTGGTCGGGGAACATCTGCTTTTCAAGGGAGGCACCTCGCTGTCGAAGGTCTTCAAGGTCATCGAGCGATTCTCCGAGGACATCGATGTCTCCATCGACCGGGGCTTCCTCGGTTTTGACGGCCCAAACGAACCGGAAGCGGGCGCCAGCAACAAGGAGAAGCAGCGACGCATCGAAGCGCTCCGAACCGCGTGCCAGCAGAGTATCGCCAACGACTTGCAGCCCGTGCTGACTGCGGCCATCAAAGCCAAATTGCGGTCGGGCGATACTTGGTCATTGCGAGCGGATGAAGAAGATCCCGACGGGCAGACCTTGCTTTTCGATTATCCCGCCAGCCTCACCACGGGCGCTGGGGGATATGTCCGCCGCCTGGTAAAGATTGAAATGGGCGCGCGGGCCGATCATTGGCCGCACGAGACGAGAACAATCACCTCGTATGTCGCCGAGCAATTTCCGCAAGGATTCGGGGAAGGAAGCTGTCCGGTGAAGGTTTTGTCGGCGGAGCGAACGTTCTGGGAAAAAGCCACCATTCTGCACGCCGAGTTTCATCGGCCTCCAGACAAGGCGATGCCTGAAAGATTCTCCCGGCACTATTCTGATTTTCATGACTTGATACGCAAGGGCGTGGCCAAGTCAGCGACGCCGAAGCTGGAATTGCTGGCGCGGGTCGCCGACCACAAAACGCTGTTCTTCAAATCTTCCTGGGCCAAATACGGCGAGGCGACGAGAGGGACGTTGCGAATTGTGCCGCCGGAACACCGCATGAAGGCGTTGAGCGACGACTACGCGAAGATGCAGCAAATGTTTTTTGGAGAGCCCGCCGGTTTCGACGGCATCATGAAAACCTTGCGGGAATGGGAGGCCGAGTTTAACCGCGCTGACCTATGACGCCTCCCAGGCGACAGACTCAACATAACCTAGAGCCTGTCCCAAAAACCCCTGTTTTTGAGTTGGCCCCGGTTCGGCGCCGTGGAGGGGTACTGCAAATTACCTGATAGTTGGGTTCCGAATGGCTGTTTTCCCGACCAAACAGCCCGCCGGGGCTGTGGCGGGCGACACTTCTTCCAGGGTTGGTTGGTTTCCGGATTTCCTTCGGCGTTCCTACGCCGCTTTCTGTTTCGCCTTGGGCCGCTTCCTCCTCACCTCAACTGCCCGTCGCATCGTT
>JBDNGL010000102.1:0-8255 GCA_041689285.1 Opitutaceae bacterium | reverse complement strand
GAAGGGAGGGGTTTACCAGAAACACACCGGCTTCGAGGTTAGCCGTCAGACCCAGTCGCAGATTGAATGGGACCACGCCCCACTCGGTTGTACTGACTCCCTTTTGGCGGTCACGGCTCAGGTTGGCAAAATCCATCTCCAGTTGCACGTGGCCCGGATGCACCGTGTAGGGACTTTCGGTCGAATCCGGTCGGTCCGTTGTCATCGTTCGCAACCGCCCGGGTGGCACCGGCTTCGCCCAAGCACAACCGGATTTGGCCGATACTTCCGGCACGACGATGCTGACGGCCATCAGAGCGTAAAAGCGCCGGGTTTGTATAGTAAGATACATGTTGTAGCCTAGGCTACATATTGTCCGCTCGACTTGTCAATGAGTTCCTATTGATAGGAAACTGGATTTTGCCGGGGATCGGGCAGGGAGGGGTTTGAGGGGAGGGTGACCGTCAAAACAACTTCCAGTAGACCGGCGGTCTGCTTTGAACGAGCAATCATGGGCACTTTTCGCTGTACGCATTTGGTAAACTGGCGGAATACGTGAGCGGACGACCGGTCTTGTTTCGTGGTCAGCACATTGTGAACGGGCTACTCGGTTTCGTGCTGTTCGCGGCGGGTGTCACCTTCGTGGTGAGTGGTCAGCCTGAAGTGGCGTTGATAGCATTTCCGGCGTTTTTAGTCGTGGCGCTGGTTCTGGGTTGTACGCTCGTGATGCCCGTCGGGGGCGGCGACATGCCGGTGGTCATTGCAATGTTGAATAGCCTCGCCGGTCTCGCGGCGTGTGCGGCGGGTTTCGTGATTGCCAACAACGTACTCGTGGTCGCGGGTTGTCTGGTCGGCACGAGTGGGCTCATCCTGACGGTGATCATGTGTAAGGCGATGAACCGCACGTTTACGCATGTGCTGTTTTCTGGTTTTGGCGCGGTGCCGGCGACGACGGCGGTAACGGCGGGTGGTGTCGCAGCGGTTACCGGCGAGCTCAAGCCGATCTCGCCGGCGGATACGTTTGCGGTGCTCGAAGCGGCGCGGCAGGCCGTCGTGATTCCCGGCTACGGTATGGCTGTCTCGCAGGCGCAACATATCGTGCGGGAGCTCTCCGAATTGTTGGAGGCCAACGTGTCCTATGAGCAGCTCGTGGAGATGGACGCGATCAATCCGATGATGGCGCAGATGGACGTCGCCATCGTGATCGGGGCCAACGACGTGGTGAATCCCGCCGCGGCCAACGACCGCGCCAGTCCCATTTACGGTATGCCGATTATCAATGCGCACGAAGCGCGCACGGTGGTCTGCCTGAAGCGGGGCAAGGGTACGGGCTTTTCTGGTTTGGAGAACACTCTTCTTACTCCCCAATGTGCGCATGTTGTACGGCGATGCGAAGGCGACGCTCCAGGCGGTATCGGCCGAGTTTAAGAGCCTCGCCGCCGGCTGAGTGGAGGGACCGCCGGGCTTAAAGTAGGCTGCGTACGCGGCGGGCGGCGCGGCCGCGGAGGCGTTCGTGCCAGGGGCGGGCGCGCCATGCGGCGGGAGTTATGCGGTGGGCGCGGAGCAGGTCGGCGGCGAAGTCGGCGCTAAGTTCGCGGGCGAGCTCGGGGTCGAGGGCGCTCAGGTTGGCTTCGTCATTGAGGCGGAAGGAACGGTTGTCGAAATTCGCGGAGCCGAGGGAGACCCAGTAGTCGTCAACGATGGTGATTTTGGCGTGCAGGTGGGTCGGCTGAAATTCGTGGATGCGAATGCCGGCCTCGAGCAGTTCGCCCCAAATGGCGCGGCTGGCGTGGCGGACGGTGGGCGAGTCGGTGTGCGCTCCAGTGAGCAGGAGATCGATTTCCACGCCTCGACCGGCGGCGTCGCAGAGGGCGCAGCGGCAGACTTCGTCGGGCAGGAAGTAGGCTTGGACGAGGCGGATGGAGCGGCGGGCGAAGGCGATGGCGAGGAGATACATGAGGCGCACGTTTTCGCTGCCGTCGTCGGGCGAGCTGTGGAACATATGCGCGGGGGTGTCGCCGGCGGGGGGCAGGGCGGGGAAGTGACCCTCACCGCAGGTGACGCGGCCGGTGGCTTTGGTCCAGTTGACCATGAACACTCCTTGGAGTTGTGCGATGACTGGGCCTTCGATGCGCAGGTGAGTGTCGCGCCAATGATCTTTGTCTTGGGCGTCGCCGGTCCATTGTGGGGCGATGCCGACGCCGCCAGTGAAACCGATGAGTCCATCGACGATGAGGAGTTTACGATGGGTGCGGTTGTTGATGCGGGACGGGTGGAAGAAGGAGGGGGGATGGAAACGAACGATCTCACAGCCGGCCTCGCGCATGGAGCGGAGGACGTCGTCGTCCATTTTGACCGAGCCCACGTAGTCGAGCAGGACGCGCACCTCGACGCCGGAATGGGCGCAGGTGGCGAAGGCTGCGGCGAAGCGGCGGCCGATATCGCCCGACCAGTAGATGAAGGTTTCGAAGCAGATCGTGTGGCGCGCCTCGGCGATGGCGGCGAGCATGGCGGGGAAAATCTCGTCGCCGTTGCGCAGGCGGCTAAAGCGGTTGCCGTCGAGAAACGTCGCGCCTAGCAGGGAGCCGAGGGTGCGGGCGAACTCGGGTGATGCGGCAGGGGGCAGTCGCGGATGGGGTAGAGGACGATGCGGCGGTCCTGGGCGCGGCGGAGGAGCCAGAAACCGAGGGCACCGAGAGCGAGGCGGATGATGACCAAGGTGACGATCATGGGGATGTAGGTGGTGAGGGGATACCGACGGTAGGCGGCGCGTTCAGCCCTTCAGGAGAGACTGGGCGCCGTCGATGAAGACCTCGGTGCCGGTGATGTGGGCGGCGTGGTCGGAGCCGAGGAAGGCGACGAGGTGGGCGACGTCTTCGGCGCGGCCGGGTTTGCCGCCGGTGAGCGGGATTGAGCCTTCGGGGAATTTTACCGGGGTGCGAACCTGGGCGAGGCCGCGGCGGGTGGTGTTGTCGTCGATGGCGGACTCGATGGCACCGGGGCAGATCGTATTCACTCGGATCTTACGCGGAGCGAGTTCGAGGGCGATCATGCGGGCGAAGGCGACTTGGGCGGCCTTGGTGGTGGCGTAGGCGGAGGCACCGGTGTTGCTGAACATGCGGGTGCCGTTGACGGAGGAGGTGATGACGATGGCGCCGCCGGATTTGGGCATGAGTTCGAGGGCGAATTTGCAGGTGAGGAAAGTGCCACGGAGATTGATGGCGATGGTGGAGTCCCACTCGGAGACGGTGAGGCGATGGAGCGGGGCCCAGACGCCGTTGACGCCGGCGTTGGCGAAGACGACATCGAGCTGACCGTATAGCTTTTTAAGTTTGGCGAAAGCGGCGCGCATGGAGGCGAGTTTTGAGATGTCGGCGACGACGACATCGGCTGCGCCCCCGGCGGATTTGATTTCGGCGGCGACTTTTTTGAGATTGCTCGCGGTGCGGCCGAGCAGCGCGACGCGCGCGCCGAGGGCGGCGAGGTGAAGGGCGGTGGCGCGCCCGATACCCTCACCCGCGCCGGTGACGAGGGCGAAGCGATCCGCGTAGGTAATAGGAGTAGTGGACATGAGCATCAGGCGCGGCGGGGTTTGGTCTTGGCGACGGGTTTGGGCGCGGGGGTCTCGGAGGGATGATCGGGGGCCTCCTCGGCGACCTGTTGGCTATCTTTTTTTAATTCGGCCTCGGCCTGGAGGCGAAACTCCTGTTCCTGCCCCGCAGGAGAGCCGGCGAGTTGCCAGAGGCTACGTGCGCGTTGGGTGATGTGGATGAGATCGGGCTGGTTGGTTGGGTTATTTTTTTTCATGGCAAGGGAGCGGCGTAGGCTGCGTAGGGCGAGGGCGGATACAGTAAAAAGGACGATGTAGTAGCCGACGAGGGCGGCGATGCGCGGCGGGGTGAGATCGGCGCTGATATCGCCGAAAAGGATGGTGACCACGGCGCGCGCGGTGTGCAGGGCGGCGCTGAGGCCGAACATAAGGTGAAACGGCACGCCGATGACGGGCATGAGGTAGAGCTGCACCGTGTAGGGCATGCCGGGTAGCAGGCAGCAGAGCAGGGTGGCGTCGCGGTGGCCTGCGCCGCGGAGTTTTTCGCGCCAAGGATCGAGGCGGGCGAAGAAGCGGTTGGGGAGGATGCGAAAGAGAGCCCAGCCGAGCACGTGGTGGAGCACACTGGTGACGGCGACGACAAGCATGCCGCCGAGGAAATCGAAGCGAACTCCGGCGATGAGATGCAGCCAACTGACGGGGAAGCCGACGAGCGGGAGAAAGGTGATGGCGGCGATGACGCCGATGCCGGGCAGGGCTTTGGCGCGGGCGTGTAGATCGTCGATATCGAGTCGGCTCCAGAAAAACGAAAGCGCGCCGATGATCGCGAGGACGATAAGGGCCCGGACGAGGAGCCGAGTGGTGACATCGAGGGGGCCTAGTTTGAAAAGCACGCGAGACGGCGCGCGCTCTGATGTTTGGTCGGCGGCTTTAGGCATCGAGATCGAGTTCGGCGACGAGCGGGAGATGATCCGACGCGCGACGAGTGAGGAGGTTGGCGGGACTGTGAACCTGACGGATGGTGAACTGCGGGGTGACGAAAATGTGATCGAGCTGACGCACCGGCATGAAAGACGGGAACGTTTTTATGGCGACGTGGTTGGGGGCGTGGGCTTGCACATCGCGGAAGGCGGCGTGGCCATTTATCTGGCCCCAACGTGCGACGAGACGGCGGTAGAGTTTTCCCCCGGGAGCGAGGTTGAGATCGCCGAGGAAAAGGGCGGGCCGATCTTTCGGGATGCCACCGAGAAAATCGTCGGCGAGCAGGCGATCAATCTGCGCGGCGCGCTCGGCGTAGGCGAGCCCGAGGTGAGTGGTGATGATGGAGACCTCGCGGTCGCCGATGACGAGAGAAGCGTGGAGCCCATCGCGAGGCTCGATCACGGAGCCCCCTCCGGTGGGCAGACGCGCCTGAGTGACTAGGCTGAGCGGACGAGTGGAGAGCAGCCCGTGCCCGTAGCGTTCCTCGCCGTTGACGATGGAGGGGCAGAAAAGTTGATGAAGGCCGAGCTCGGCGGCCAAGGTGGCGAGTTGATCGTCCCCGCGAGAACGAGGGCGACCGCAGTCGAGCTCTTGCAGCGCGATGATGTCGGGATCGAGATCGCGGAGAACGCGTGCGATGCGATCAGGGACAAAGCGACCATCGAGACCTTTGCAATAATGGACGTTGTAGGTGACGACGCGAAGATGAGTGGGGGAAGCGCGCGCGCGGCGGCGGTGGGCGGGACGATCGCGACGCCCGAGGTGGCGGAGTGCGGCCTCGCGGAGTTCTGAAGGGCGAACGATGGGTTTGTGGAGGAGATGCTCGAATGCGGGCGGGAGCATGAGCAGGCCCTGAATCTCATCCGGCGAAGGGCCGCAGTGCGCACCGTTTTCCTCGGTGAAGGAGACGGAAGGTTGAGCGGGATTCCAGCCCAGGCAGACGAGATTGCCGGCGTAAGGTTGGCGCGCGAGATCGGCTAAATCGCGAGCGAGAACGGGGAGCAGCTCGGCGGGACCGCGAAGCAGAAACGTATCCCCGGGCAAGATGGCGATATGTTCGCTGGTGTGCCAAAGCACGCTATCATCGGGGCGACGCTGGAGGACGCCCGGAACGCCGCCGGCGAGTAAATCGCGGATGAGCTCGACCTCGGCGTCGGCGGAGAGAGGTTTTTTAAAGTAGAGGTGGCCAACGGGGCCCATGCACGCGACGGCGAACTCGGTCTGCTCGAACGGAGTAAGGCGGGAGCGATCAGGGGCGGACGAGACAGGGCGATTCCGGCCCATCTGGGGGGCGTGGCCGAAGCGCGATTGATCGCGATGGGGCAGCGGGGAAGTGCGCTCGGAGTCGGAGAGGCCGGGCCAGTGGCGACGTAGCAAACCCTCGAGCCCGCCGGGGCAAGTCTGGGCGAAAGGGCGAGTGCGGATCTGGCCGTGGTCGCTGAAAATCACGACCTCGTAGTCGCGGCCATCAGAGCGGCGGGCGGCGCGGTGGAGGTGGCGGATGGAGCGATCAATGCCCCGCAAAGTCCAGTGGGCGAAACGCGAGCCGGGGCCACGGCGGTGGGATTGTTCATCGTAGCCCAGAAAGTTGACGTGGATAATGGGCAAACCACGGGCGAGGTCGATCTTGGCCCCGAGGGTAACCATCTCGCGCAGGCCGACGCAGATGAAGACGCGGGCGAGGATGAACTTGAATTCGCGGCCGGCGGACTGGCCGCGAAGCACGCCACGAAACGCATCGACCAAAGGCAGAAATAACTCGACGGGGAGGAGGGCGACGAGACGCAGGAACGAAGGGAAATGAAGAAACGCGAAGAGGAAAATATTTCGGATTTTTCCGGTAGACCACATATCGCTGGGGCCGATGGAGGCGCCGCAAAAATGGCTATCGGCCTGAGTGGCCCCGCCGGTGTAGCTGTTGGACCAAGACGAGCCGCCGGTGAGCAGGCCCTCGTGTTTGGCGGCGAGATCGGACTCGATGCGTTTTGCCCAATCGGGATGCATCATGACGCCGATAGCATCGGCGCGCGGATCGAGGAAACTGAAGGCGGGTACGGCGGTCGGCACGCCGTAGTGGAGCTCGGCTTGAACGGCGGGAGTGGTGGCGGGAATGCCGCTGTAGAACGTGTGCAGGCGGCAGCCCTCGCGGTGCAGCAGACGCTTCAGAAAGGGCAAACGGTCGGCTTCGAGGGCGCGTTCAAACTGGAGGCGCGAAAGACCGTCAATCTGCACCAACAGCACACCGGGGGAGTGGCTGGGTGCCTCGCTACGATGCAGGCCGAGGCGACGAGTCTCCCATTCGGAGCGACTTAGCTGGCGACGCCAACTGCGCAGCTGTGCTCCGATTTTAGTCAACATGGCGATGGGTGGGTAGGTGCCTAGGCGGCGGTTGGCTCGGTGGGCTCGGTGATTTCGGTGGTATCGGGTGCGGTCCCGGAGGCGGCGTCGATCAACGCGCCGGCTTTATCGGCGATGATGCGGCCCTCGGTGGCGATGCGCTCGGCGATGGGCTTAATGGCTTTCAGTAACGCGTTGTCGCCGGAGTCTTCTGCGCGCCGTGCGGCGATGAGTTCTTTGTAGAGATCGAGCAGACGAGTGGAGGTTTTGGCACGATCAAGCGTGGCGGCCGTGGCGCGGGCAGCTTCGGACCACGTGGCGAGCAGCTCGGGCTTGTGCAAAACCTCGACGAGCGTGCGGGCAAAAACATCCGCTGAGGCATCGGCGGAGAGGAGCCGTCCGTTTTGGTGATCGCGCACGACCTCACGCACTCCGGATGCGTCGATGGCGACGACGGGCGAGCCGGTGGCCATGGCTTCGGCGAGCACGAGACCCTGCGTTTCGGAGGTGGAGGAAAAGGCGAACAAATCCATGGCTGCGCAGGCATCGCGCAGCGGGCCACCGGAGAGTTTGCCGGAAAAGACCACGCGATCAGCAACACCCAGATCCGCGAAGATTTTCTCCATATCGGCGCGGGCGGGGCCATCGCCGACGATAAGGGCGCGGGCGGCGGGGATTTTTTTCAAAGCCAAGCCGATGCCCTCGGCGAGGTAGCTGAGATTTTTTTCGGAAGCGAGGCGACCGAGGTGGCCGATGACGACGGCCTCGGCGGGTAGGCCGAGCCGCTTACGAGCGCGCTCGCCGCGACCGGAGGCGAGGCGGGCGTTGTCAATGCCGGTGGGGATGGCGTGAACGGGCACGGTGACTCCGCGCGAGATGATGAGATCGCGCACGCTCTCGCTCGGCGCGACGACGGCGACGCAACGGTTGGCAAAGCGAGTGGCGACCTCGGCGGCGAAGTCGCCCGAGGCTTCGCTCTCAATCGGCAGATAGTGGGTGTAGCGCTCGTAGAGTGTGTGGTGGGTGAAGACGATGGGGACTTGGCGGCTGGCGGCCTCGCGGAGGGCGGTATCGCCGAGCAAGAAAGGATGGTGAGCGTGGACGATATCGGAGCGGAAGGCGGCAAGACGGTCGGAGAGCATCGCGGCGAAGGGGAGACGCACCGGGAAATCCGTGGCGTTGAAACCGGTGAGTGCGGGGATGCGGGCGACGGAGCGCTCGATGGCACGAGCGGCGCTGCCTTCGGCAAATTCGGGGGCGACGACGAGGACGCGATGGCGGGCACGGCGCTGGTCTTCCAAGATGGTTTGCACGGCGCGGGCGACACCGCCGACGTGGGGCAGAAACGTGTTGGTGAAGTGGCAGATTCTCATGACGGCGAAAACGGCTAAGAGGGAAGACGCGGAGG
>JBDNGL010000101.1:0-4557 GCA_041689285.1 Opitutaceae bacterium | reverse complement strand
TTCGATGTTGCTCCATCCGTCTTGATCGGGGTCGCCGTTTGCATCGGCGATGCCTGGTGAAAGCCCGAAGAGCCGCTCCCACCAGTCGGGGAGGCCGTCGCCATCGCTGTCGGTGCTATCGCCGGCGACCAATAGGTCGAGGCGATAGTCGCTGGAGCGACTGGCAAAGCTCAAACCATAGAATTCCTTACTGCCGTCAGGTAAAGTCGCAGGAACTCCATCAATGGTGATTTCCTGAATTTTAAAGTTCGTGGACAGCGTGCCGACTGATAGGAATTCATTGATCCGGGGCGCATCGGGCAGATAGGCCAACGGAACTTTAAGCGCATAGGACCACGGCTTGGTGGATCCCTGTCCGGTGGGACGCAAATCGGTCTCAAGGGTCACGCGGTTGGCGGCGTTGCTCTGGTTGACGAAAGTCGCCTTCAGACGCCCGCCTTGCAACAGCATCGTCTGGCCGCCGCCGGACTTACGGACCTCGCCGTAGAAGACGACATTGGAATCGGTGAAGCCCTGGGCGCGGACTGCCGGGGCGGTAGCGCCGAGTCCGGCGAGGACCATGGCGAAGATGAGTGCAAAGGTGGTTTTCATCGTGAGTGATGGCTGAATGAGTGAGTCCACAGATTGGTTACTGCCCTTGATGGGAGGTGGTCATGAAATAGAGTTTAATATCCGTGATCTTGTCAGCGAGTTTCTTCAAACCGACTTCGGGATCGGCGGCGAGACCACTGCCCGGAATCACCAGCATCCACTGGGAGTTCCACACCGAGCGGCCGGTCAGGCGCGAGTCCATGATCAACTCGCTGTCGTCGGCTTCCGGATCCCCGTTGTTGTGATAGATCCTGAAATCGCCGTAGCGGCGCAAATCACTGAACGATCCGTCAACCCCATTGAGCGTTGGGATATACCCCGGCGAACGAAGTGTGCTCTGGTTGATTACAAAGGGTGTCGGAATACGTTGTTCCACCAGGTTCCAACTGCGGACGATCGGCAGGGTGGATGTGGAGGTGCGAAGGTAGTCATCTCCCAGTGGGATCAGATACGCGCGGGGTGTAATGGACAGTCCGGCCGAGTTGTAGTCGTCCAGCCAGACACCCAACGAATGGATCTTGGTGGCGAAATTGGCCGTGCTGTAGATATGGTCGCCTGCCATGAGCGAATGGCCGAAGAAGTTTTTACCGGGCTCGATCGTGGTGGAGAAGCGAATGGCAAGACCAGGCTGCACACCGCTGGCGAATGGGCGGCAATGGCGGACAAACTCCGGCATCGTATTGAGATTCGGCACCATCCTCGCCTTGAGAGCATCCTTCCAGCGGTCGTTACTGGCCGGTGCCTGGGCAATGGCTTCCTGATTGTCAGGGTCTTCCAATGTGGCTAGCAGCAGGCGCTGTTGGAGCGTAAGCTGGGATTGAGGAATATTCAGCAAGGTCACGGTCTCCTGGAGTTCCAGCGCGGCGGACAGCTCGGGATCCAGCGCATGAATGCGGAACAATTCCTGGCGCAGGGAAATCTTCTCGGTTTGATTCTGGGGGTTATTGATTCCGAGTTGGCCTTTTAGGACGTCGAAGTTGCCTTTGAGTTGGGCGAGGATTTCCGCAAGTCCGCCACGTCCGACCTGGGGCTCGCCATCGGACCAGAAACCGAGTTGGCGTTCCTTGATGATCTTGTCGAGCACGGGGCCGGGCGCTGCGGAATGTCCCGGGTCCAGGCTGGTTTCGTAGTCATACGCCCTTGCAGCGAGCCAGGCATATCGCGCGGCGGCGTTGAAGGAGCTCTGGTACTTGCTCATCGCCTCGTTACGGGACAGGCGGAAGACCATGTCCTGATAGCGGTTCTTCTGCACCTTCGCGGCGAGGATTTTGTTGTAGGCCTCGCGCTCGCGGAGCAGGCGGAAGCCTTCGGCTTGGGCGGTAATGTATTCCTGACGGGACCCTTCCATGTTCTGGATTGACGAGCCAATCGCATTCCGCAGCGGTTGTTCGTTGCCTGTCATGGACTGGAATTCCTCGATCATTCCTTCCAACTCGGCAACTTGATCCAGCTGCGCGTTTCTCAGATCAATTTTGAATTCGTTGGCCTCACCATCGCGGGTGACGATCGCCACACTCAATTTCTTCACGGTTTCCGCAACAAGCTCCACGACCCTTGCAATACCGTTCAAAGTTCCGAATATGGCCCTTGGTATGGCTCCGATGTCATTCGAAAATCCAATGGATGTCGGGGCTGCATCCTGACCAACCTCCGCGATACCATAAACCACAGCGGCAACTTTGGATATGACGCCAAATACCGTCTCCAGCGCAATCACCGTATCGCTCACTTTCCTGCGTAGTCTTGCGATCTCATCATGATTGTTGCTTTGGGTTTGGAAGATCGCCAACTGGCTGTCGATCCTGCGGAGCTTGTTCTGAAGATCCATGATATAGGTCGTGTAGGAACTGAGCGCGGAATCCAATTCGATCTCGGTCGCCAGCATGCTGTTCAAGGATGCTTGGGTCCTGCCGTAGCTGGTCCGTTGTCCCCAACCCACCGGTGCCTGGAACGCATACTTGGATGCGGTCGTGTAGGGCGCAGTGAAGGTGGCACCACTTGCGGGCTCAAACAGGTAGTTTTCGGCACCGATCAGGGTCTCAAATGACGCCCTTAGCTGGGTGCCGCCATTTCCATTGTATGCGCCGTTGTAGAGACTCACCATCGACGGCTTGTTCATGATGCCGAGCACGCTGGTTTTGACCACATCGAAGGTCACGACGTTCGATCCGCCTGTTTTCGGCGGCACGATCTGATCGATCCTGGTTTTATCCAGATAGGCAAAGAGGAGCGTATCCGGTCCGAGATAACCTTCGGGATAAGCCTTGCCGACGCCGATGGTGCCATCATACGGGCGACCGAAAATTTCGATCAGGCGGTTGCGGAAATCGAGATCCTGCGCCATGGCCTCTTGAATCAGGCTGTCGGTGTCATCCGCAACCGAACGCAGTTTGTTCTGTGACTGGGTGGCCATTTCGAGGGTGGCAAGGGCGTTGTTGGCCGCCCCCGCCGCACGGTCATAGATTTGTTCAAAATGGCTGGACTCCATCTCGATATCAAAGGCCATGGCGTCCGAGTCGAAGCCGAGCGGATTCATGCCCTTGTTCGCCTCGTCCATGGCGACTTGAATTTCATGGAGACCGGCGGCAATGGCTCCAATGTCATCCACGGATCCGGACCGCTCGATGCGGTCGAGATTCTCCGGATTGCTGATAGGAGTGGCTGCATTGGCTTCCTTGGGCAGAAGCGCGTTGGCGACGGCCCAGTCGAAGTGGGCCGACTGTCCCGCGCGGTGCGCCCACTCGGAGACACCCCAGGCGCGGGCGGGATCCGCACCGTCGGTGTATCCCTGCCACTGGCCGTTGGGGTTATGGGTGTAGTGGAGGCGGTAGGTTTCGCGAACGATGTCACGACCGGCGCGCGCCCTCGCGCTGGCGAGGCGGGCAAAGGTTTTCTCATCGAGGAAATCGACTTCGAGCACGTTCTGCATCAGAGAATACAGCTCGGAGCGCGTCCGCCAGGTGAAACCGGGATGGCGCAAGAGGACGTAGTGCATGTCGAGGGAGGACACGTAATGTCCCCAGGCATCGCCGTGACCCTGCGGGTAGAGTTTGCGGGCGTCATCCTCGTTGATGAAGCCGTCCTGGTTCACATCATAGATGTTGTAGTTGACGTTGTATGCGGCTTCGCCGAGTCCCTTGGCATAGTTCCAGAACATGCGGTTATAGACCGGGTAGCTCTTTCCGAAGTCCGTGCCGCGGAGCAGCGCGAGTTCCTCATGCTGGAGGTCCGCTTCCATGTTCTGGAAGGCATGGGTGTAGGAGGCGATACCGACAAGAGAGGAGTCCTCACCTGAGTTGATGGTGGAGTCCTGCGCATCGCTGTAGGCCTCGTTTGCCAGCAGTTCGTAAAGCACGGAGAGGCGGGTGGCGGCGAGAAGGAGGGCCTGGTTGATGCCATCCGTGGCGTTGCCATTGCTCGAATTGTCGATCGACAGTTCGCGGGCGCGATCGAGCACGGTGCGGTAGAGTTCGATCAGGCCGGTATTCTCAATCACGTTCTTGTCCGGATTGAGGGCGACTTTTCCGGCATACGGGCCGCCGGCGATCTGGATCTGGCTGCTGTAGGTGGCGGGGGATTCGTTAGAGAAGAAATCCGTGTATCGTGCCTCGTAGGGATTGATGCGGTCGAGCACGCGCTTGACCCAACCCATGACGAGTTGCGGGATGTAGCGCTTGCTGCCGTCGGCTTGGAGCTGTGGTGAGTTTGCGGCACCCGCCCATTGGAAGGGAGCGGCGGAGACGGGAGCAATCGTCCCTGGTTTCCATGCGGTGGAGGCATTGGCAAACTCAAAGGGCACGAGTTTCCAGTTCGCTTCGTCTTTATGGCGGTAGCGCATGAGCACCAGTTTGTCAGCGAGCACGATGTCAGGGCGTCCTTCAAACACGATGGTGTGCAGGCCGAGGTGTTTGGCGTTGTTGTCGGTCAAGGAGGCGCGCTCCGCCGGGATGTATTCCTGCCAGAGAG
>JBDNGL010000100.1:0-29116 GCA_041689285.1 Opitutaceae bacterium | reverse complement strand
GTGAGGGCGACGGTTAATTGGGGCAGGAGGATGGCGCGTTGAATCAACGGCTCGCTCTCGGCGGTATTGCCATTGCCGAGGTGAGCCCAGCCCTTGAGCAACATCGCCGCAGCGGCGAGTGGTGGGGACAGGTTGGTGGCTTGGTCCAGTTCTGCTGCCGTGGCGAGGGCCGGGTGGTATTGACCAGCGCTACATTGGGCCAGTAGGTGCGCGTAGAGGAAAAAATCCGTCGAGAGGCTCTGGGTGCGGGCGGTGACCAGAATGCGCTCAGCGAGTTCTGGCAGGGCGTTCTCCGCCGCGAACGTGGCCAGCATGCTGAGCGCACCGGGATCGGTGGCGTGGCGGCTGAGGTAGTCACTCACGGTGCGTTCGTAGTCGGCCATTCGCTGGGTCTGCCATTCGATACTGAGGAGATCGAGCAAGGCGCCCGCGCTGCCGGCGTGGCTAAGCGCGCGTAGCATCGCCGCGCGGCGCGCCTCGTCCGGCCGCTTCAGATCAAGGAGCAGGCGCGTGAGCTGCACGGCGGCAGCTTCGTTGGCCGGGTTGCGTTGGAGTTCCTGCTGCAAATCGAGCAGGGCGCGGTCGGTTTGACCGAGCGCCACGGAGATTTCCGTGAGGAGAAAACGACCTTCCGGTGATCGCTCCAAGTGCCACTGGCTGATTCTCTCGCGGGCCTCGGAGTGATGTTTCAACTCGTGCAGTGCCAAGGCGGATTGCCACGCAATCATGCGGTGCACCGGCGTGGTGTTGGGTGCGGCGGGGAGGAGGCCGTCAGCGATTTCCAAGGCCCGGGCCGGCTGCCGCTGACCACGCAGCTGGGTGAGCACCATTTCCAGATAGGCCCCGTCTTCAGCGGCGTATTTCAATCCATCTTCCAGAATCCGCAGGGCAACCAAGGGTTGGCGCGTGGTAAACATGATCTCGGCGAGCAGGCGGCGGGCGGCGAAATTATCGGGAGTGCGGGCGATAGCGGCGCGCAGGCTGAAAATCGCCTCGCCCCAGCGCTGTTCCTCCATTTGGCGCTGCGCTGCCTCGAAATAGTGTCGACCCAAGGAAGCGCGATATTCGGCACGGCGGAAAGGGAGGAAGGCGACGTCCACGAAACTCACCGCGGTGATACCCCGCTGGTATTTCACAAATGCCCAGAGCGCAGTCGCCGAACCGAGCCAGCCGAGGATGAGCAGCCCCGCCGACAGTTTGAATATCCGCGACCAGATGAAGAAAAGCTGAGGCCCATCGGGGGTTTGCATCCGCACCCACAGTTTGCGCCGCAGGGCGGTGGACTTGGGGTTGAAGGCGGTGACTTGGCGTTTGGCGTCGTGCATGAAGGCAATCCGATTGATCGGTCCGCACGGAAGCAATTCGGTGGGTGTTGTGCAACGGGATTGCCAGCAGCGGGCGCAAAATTATGTAAGAGGGCATGAAGACATCCGGCATCCGGCAACTCGCGGGCCAAATCGTGGATCTGCACACCCGGCGGATTTTTCCGGGGCGGGTCGAATGGCGGGCCGGCCGGATTGCGCGGTTAGTGGATGATCCTTCGGTGCGGACGCGACGACTCATCCTGCCGGGATTAGTGGATGCGCATATCCATATAGAAAGTTCGTTGCTGCCACCGGCGGAATTTGCGCGGCTCGCCGTGATCCACGGCACGGTCGCGACGGTCTCGGATCCGCATGAGATTGCCAATGTGCTCGGTGAGCGCGGAGTGCTCTATATGATCCGTGACGGCAAGCGCACGCCGCTGCGGTTCACCTTCGGCGCGCCAGCTTGTGTGCCGGCCACGACTTTCGAGACCGCCGGCGCAGTGCTCGACGTCAAAACCGTGACCCGATTGCTCCACCGGAAAGACGTGCACTACCTGGCCGAGGTGATGAATTTTCCCGGGGTGCTCGCCGGTGATCCGGCGTTGCTCGCGATGATGGCGACGGCGAGGAAGCTCCGGAAGCAGATTGATGGCCATGCGCCGGGACTGCGCGGCAAGCAGGCTCGGGCCTACGCGGCGGCGGGACCGACGACCGACCACGAATGCTGCACGCTCGCCGAGGCGCAGGCCAAGCTCGCCGCCGGGATGAAAATCCTCATCCGGGAGGGCTCGGCCGCGCGTAATTTCGCCGCGCTTGCTCCGTTGCTCAAGACCCACCCCGACCGGGTGATGTTCTGCTGCGATGACCTGCATCCGGACCTGCTCATCGGCGGACATATCGACCGGCATGTGCGCCGGGCCTTGGCCTTGGGGGCGGATAAATTTGATGTGCTGCGCTGTGCGAGCGTCAATCCGGCCAGCCACTATGGCTTGGAGGTGGGGCTACTGCGACCGGGCGATGCGGCGGATTTTATTGTGGTGGATGGCTGGAAAAATTTCCGCGTGCAACGCACCTATCTGCGCGGCGAGTTGGTGGCGGCCAACGGCCGGAGCCGCTTGCCGCGGCAACAAAGTGCGACGCCGAACAAGTTCCGGGCGCGGGCTAGGGTCGCAGCGGATTTTGTCTGCCGGGCGGGATCGCCTGCTGCCACCCGACAATTGAATGTCATGGAGGCGCTGAACGGTCAGCTTGTGACCCGCCACCTGTGCGAGCCGGCACGAGTTGTCGCCGGTTGCATCGTGCCTGATCTGAAGCGCGACCTCCTCAAGATTGCCGTCGTCAACCGCTACGCCCCACGGTCACCCGTGGCCGTGGGTTTCATCCGCGGCTTCGGGCTCAAGGCGGGTGCCATCGCCTCGTCGGTGGCGCACGATTCGCACAACATTGTGGCGGTGGGTTGCGATGATGCCGCGCTCGCGGCGGCGGTGAATCTTGTCATTCGGCAACGTGGCGGCCTGAGCGTCGTGGGGCCGGGCCGGACGGCCGTGCTGCCGCTGCCCATCGCGGGCCTGATGTCGGATCGCGACGGTCGCGCGGTGGCGCGGACCTACACCAAATTGGACCGGCTGGCGAAACGGCTCGGCTCACGGCTCGACGCGCCGTTCATGACGCTTTCGTTCATGGCCCTGCTGGTGATTCCGGATTTGAAACTGAGTGATCGCGGATTGTTTTCCGCCACTCGCTGGGGCTTTGTGCCGGTGGCCGGTGACCCCTCATCCGCAGGGGTGTCCGCTGTCTGATCACCGCGGCGCGGTCAAGGGTGAGTGGGTTTAAGGTTGGGGGCGGGCCTGCCACTCAGCCAGCGTATCCGGGGTGCCTTGGGCGCGGATGTCGTTGTCGCTTAAAATTTCTTCGGTCACGTTGAGCAGTTCCTGACGCGAGAAGACCAGCGTCTCGACGCCCTGGCCCTCGAAAGTGAGTTCAAGATATTCCGTGGTCGCATCACGGAGGAGGCCGACGAGGTGGCGTAGGTTGCGTGGGGTCTGGCCGTTGATGGCTCGGAGCACCCGGCCGGCGGGGTTGTTGTAACCCTTGGTCAAGCGGTGGGGGAAGAAGGGCGAAGACACGACGACGAGTTCCTCCTCGGGAAACGCGGGTCGCGCGATGCGGCGGGTGATGAGGGGCGACTCGGCAAAGGTGAGCGCGTTGAGCAGGGGGAAGTTGTTAAAGCCGCCGACAAACTCCTGGGTCGCTACTGAAAATACCAACGGGCCGTGGACAAAGTAGCGCGGGTAGTCGCCTTTCAAGAAAGGGATGGCCAGTGGACGGTTGCGGTGGAGCGGCACATCAAGGATCAGCTGCTGGCCACTGCGCAGCACGGATAAGGGCACGGGGCCGTCGCGGGCGATCTGCTGGATACGGTATTTGAAGGCGACCCGGACATTATCGGCGAGAATGATCATCCCTTCATTGTCGATACGGGTGTCGCCGATGTGGGTGACGACATCCCAAGGCTTGAGCGGGTAATCAGCCGCGCGGTCGTCGGTCTCGCGCACGACGACACCTTCAACGCTGCGGTCAAGTCCGAGAAAGGTGCGCAGACCCGGATTGATGAGAGTCTGAAACTCGTCGAAGTTGGCGGGCTTGCCATCTTCGCGGCCGTCGGCGACGTCAGCGAGGAAGAGTTCAATCTCCTCGTTGGGGATAATATAGCCAATGTTATCGCTGCCACCGAGGCGGGAGAAGGCGATGCCGATCATGCGGTTTTCCACAAGGGCAGGGCCGCCGCTGTTGCCGGGGTTGATGGCGGCGTCGATCTGGATGCGGAGGCCGGCGCCGGGAAAATTGTAGGCGGTGAACTCGAAGCGGGAGACGATGCCCTTGGTAATGGCGAGGGTGCTGCCGCCGGTGGGAAAACCGTAGGCCATCACGGTGTCCTTGATGCCGGGGAGGGTGTCTGCGCGCAGCAACGGCGGACGGGATTCGAAGAAAGATTCGTCGTCAATCCGCAGGACGGCGAGGTCCATCGCGGTGGAATAGGCCTCCACGGTGGCGGTGTATTTATCGCCCGACTGGTTGGGTTGCACCTGGATCTGGCTGGCGTAGGCCACCACGTGGGCGTTGGTGAGGATGCGCTGACCGGCAATGATGACCCCGGTGCCGGTGCCCTCCCGCGGCGCCTGTTTGGTCCACGGACGGTAAAGATCGGGGAAACGCGCGGTGGCGAAAATCTTCACCACGGAATTTTCGACCGCGGCCTCAGTGGGTGCCGTGGCGTTTTGGGCGCAGAGCAAGGGGGCGAGGAACAGACACACCAGCCCGGTCAACCGGGCACGGCGGGTGGGAAGCAAGGAAATCACGCAGGAGACCATAGGTGGGAGAGCACGGGAGGGAAGCGCGGAGTGCGCCGGACCGCTCAGCGGGCAAACTGCACGCAGACGGGCATCGGCACACTGGCTTCGCCGGGAACGATGGTTAAGGCGCCGCTCTGCGGATCAACGCGGAAGACCCGCAGGTTGTCGGAGTTTTGGTTGGCGGCGACGAGCCAGCCGCCGTCGGGCGAGAGCGCGAAGTTGCGCGGGTTTTTCCCTTCGGTCGGGGTGTGGGCGAGTGGCGTCAGGCGGCCGCTGGCGGAGTCAAAGGCGAAGCTGGCGATGCTGTCGTGGCCGCGATTGGAGCCGTAAACGAAGCGACCGTTTGGGTGGACCCGGACCTCGGCGGTGGAGCTGTCGCCGGTAAAGCTCACGGGCAGGGTGGATTGCGTGTCTGCAGGCGTCAGCGCACTGGTGGCGGTATTGTAGCGATAAGACACGAGGGTGCTGGTGAGCTCGTTGATGACGAAGACCCACTGGCCGTCGGTTGAAAAAGCGGCGTGGCGTGGGCCGGCGCCCGGTGCGGCGACGACGAAAGGTGTCGTGGCAGGGGTGAGGGTGGCGGTGGCGGGAGCCAGAGCGTAAGTGAAGATTTTATCGAGACCCAGATCGCATACGATGACGAAGCGATTGTCGGGAGAGAGGGTGACCGAGTGGACGTGCGGGGCCTCTTGTCGCGTGGGATGCGTGCTGCGACCGGTATGCTGGATGACGGAGCCGGGTGCGCCCAGCGTGCCGTCGGGCTTGATGGGCAGCGCGGCGACCATGCCAGAATGGTAATGCGCGAGTATCAAGGCGCGCTCCGTGCGATCCACGACAAGATGGCAAGGGGCCTTGCCACCGGCATCTTGAGCCTGAAGCGGGGTCAGGTGACCGGTGGCACCGTCGATGGCAAACGGCACGGCCATGGTGCTGCTTTCACTGACAGCATACAGATGACTGCCATCGGGCGAAAGTGCCACGAAGGAAGGGTTGGCGGTCTCGGCGACCAGTTCGGGTGTGCCCAGCGCGCCCGTGGCGGCATCAAGGCGAACGGCGTAGATGCCCTTCCCGGTGGAGCGGGTGTAGGTGCCGAGGTAGATGAGATGTTCGGAAGCGGTGGCGGTCAGACTCATGAGAAATAGGAGGAACAGGCGCATGGAACCGTGCCACTCAGGCGCTGGCCAGCGCGGCTTTGTAATGGCGGCGACACATCGGCACGTAGCGTTCGTTGCCGCCGATTTCGACCTGTGCGCCTTCGCGTCGGGCTTTGCCAGCGGGATCGGTGCGTAGGTTCATCGTGGCTTTGCGCCCGCAGTGACAGATGGTTTTGAGTTCGATAAGGTCGTCAGCGAGCGCGAGCAGAGCGGCGCTGCCCGGGAAGAGTTTACCCTGAAAGTCCGTGCGCAGCCCGTAGCAGAGCACCGGGATGTCGAGGTCATCGGCGATATCGGTGGCTTGGTCCACCTGGGCGGGTGTGAGGAATTGAGCTTCGTCCACCAGCACACAGGCCAGGGGGCTGATGCCGTGTTCGCGTTTCACTCGAGAAAAAAGGTTGTCGGTATGGGTGAGCACCTCGGCGGCGGCTTCGAGGCCGATGCGCGAGCGGATGCGACCGAGGCCGGCCCGGGTGTCAATCGCGGGAGCGAAAACCAGCGTGCGCATGCCGCGTTCTTGGTAGTTGTAGCTCGACTGCAGCAACACCGTGGATTTCCCGGCGTTCATCGCGGAGTAGTAGAAATAGAGCTTGGCCATGCGGGCCGACTAAAGGCTGTGCCGATGGGCCGGGCGATGCGAAAAATCGTTGGTGGTTTCACCTAGCAGGCTCGGCCATGGGCCGCGATGGCCGGCTCGGCGCCGATGGTGCCGTGCAAGGTCTCAAGGTAATCCGGGCTTTCGACGCGGGCGAGTTCACGCTGCGCCGCGGCGAGACGATCCGCGATGCCGAGGCGGGCGGCTTCCCCGGCGTAGTGGGTGCGGCGCAGGAAGTCCTGTAGGTAGACCGTGTGCCGGCGCCAGAGGGCGGTGTCCACGGCCTGCTTGGCGTCGAGGCGGGCGCGATACCAGTCGCTTGCCAGCACGGCGGCCCGAGCAAAGAGCGCGCGGATTTCCGGATGGGCTAGGTCCTTACCCTCGTGGTGATCGTCGCGCATCAGATGCAGCAATACGCGCAACGGCGGACAGGCGGCGGCGATGCTGCCGTCTTCAAAGTAGTGTTGAGCGACGCGCTTTTGGGTGGCGACGATGTTGTCCATGCCGTCGGCAAACTCGGCGGCGTCCTGCAATTCCGGTTGCAGCATCTCATCGGTGAAGACGACGTGCGGGTGGTTGAAAACCCGCCCGCAGAAATGATCCACGAATTTGCGCGTGATGCGGTAGCCGAGCCGGCTGGCGAGCACGGGTTTGGCGGCGTGGGTGAAGTCGGTGCAGCGCTGCAGGTAACCCTCCGCAATGAGGGCGGCGGGGTCGCGCTCCTCGACACCCATGCGGCACCAGACTTCCGGCACGAGCAGGCTGATGTCGTGGTCCACGCGGGCCCGCGGGCCGATGCAGCCAGCGGAGGAGAGGAAACCGGCATAGCCGGTGACGGCGTAGGAGACGAAGGCGGCGTTGAGATCGTAGATCGGCGGCAGCGCGTTGAAAGGTCCCTTGGTGAGCGCGCCCTCGGAGCCGGCGCCGGTGGTCGACGGCGATTTGCCGGTCATGCTACAGATAAACTCCATGAAGAGCTCGGGCAGTTCCATGTAGTGGAGTGGATTATAAACCGCGAGGGAGCGGATGCCGGTGGCTGGGTCGGCAGCGTTGTTGCGGCGGCCGGCAAGCACGGCATTCACAGGTGTGAGCACGGGTTGCGCCGCGGGAATCTTGCGCATCAGCCGCAGGCCGGTCTCGGCGAGATAGCTCTCGCGCGGATTGAGCAGGTTGGTGCGAATCTGCAGGTAGCGGGGGTTCTTGGACGGTTTGCCCTCGACGATGCGCGGGTGGGCAGAGGATACAAAGAACTCCGGCGGTCCCATTTGGGCCGTCCGCACCAGGGCCTGCAGCGGCGGGGTGAACTGGTCGAAGCCAATGGCATCTTCCACGAGCGTCTGCGCCTCGGCCGCGGTGAGCGGCGCGTAGTTGGAAAAGAAACTGCCGGGCTTGGAGAAGTCCGCCTCGGTCTGGTGGTCGTAGCCGCGATGGATGGCGTCATCGGGCCGCTGGAAGAGTCGGAATTCACAATTCTGGATAAATTTTAGCGAAGGTTCGACGGCCGAGGCCCCGAGGCCGGTGAGCCGCGCGCGGGGGACGACCACGGAGGCGGTGATATCGTCCTCCAATTGGATCTTGAGCGCGGGGTGGAAATCCTTGCGCAGACCGAAGGTGCGCCAAGACCCGTCGGCACCGAAACCGACCCGCAGAAAACTCGCTTCAATGCGTTGGCCTTCGAAGCGGAGCTCATTGGCGGGGGTGCCGTTGATAACATCGACACCGAAGTGCGCGCGCCAATCGTCCCCCCATTCGGGGCGGTGGAAGCGCTTCACGACGAGGACTAGCTCCTTGTGGTGCGGTGGCAGGTTTTCTAGCCAGTGGTTGTAATCATCGGAGTATTCCGCGGATGACGGTGTGAGGAGTTTGATCACCGAACCGAGCGAACGCTCGGGACTCAAGAGCGGGCGGCAGTCAGTGCCCCGGCGTGACGGCTCGCGGAAACGCTGGGAGTAATCGTGAACGAGCAGGACGGCGACTGCGTCGAGGTCGGTTGAGAAATGGGCGACGAACACTGGACCAACGATGATGGCATCGGAAAGACTTTTGGAGATTTCAGATTTGCCGCCGCCGGAGACGGTGCAGGGCTTGTGGCAGAGCGTGCATTCGGCGTGGGTGCCGACAAGGCGCCAAGTGCGGCTGCCGCGGGGTTTTTCGAGGTGCACCTTGTAACCCGAGGGCAGCACATAGGTGTGATGTAGGCGCAGCGGTTGAGTGATCGTGCCGCCTGCGTGGGGCCAGCTTACGGTGGCACCGGTGAGTTTGAAGTGCGCGCCAGCCGGCACGTAAATGATGTCGTGGTAATTCCGGTCGATCGCCGAACCGTCGGGCTGCAACTCGGCTTGGTCGCCGAGTAGCGCGAGCGCTTCGGTCAGGGTGCGGGGATATTTATGGGTGACGCGAGTGGCGGTGAAGTCGGCGGATAGATCGTAGCGGTTAAAGAGTAAGGCACCGCCGGCGTGTTCCTCCTCGGCAAGGCCGAGCAGGTTGGCGGCGTAGCTGATCTGCGTCTTCACCTCTTTTTTGCAGTAGCCGAAATAGTTATCGGAAATGACGGTGACGATGACGCCGCGGGCATCGCGGCAGGTGGCCTTGAAGGCGCCGCCGTCGTTGTAACGCTCGGCGGGGTCACGCCAGCACATGCCGTCGCGCCGCTGCCGGGCGGTGGCGTCGGCGTAGGCGGGGAGGCCGAGTTCCTTTTTGGTGAGCAGGGTGAGGTGCGGCGCGAGCACGACGCAGCCGGTGTGGCCGCTCCAGTGCTCGGGATCGAGGGCGGCGTCATTTTCGGTTAGGCGGGGATCGCCGGCATTGCCGAAGATGCTTTCGACGAAGTCGAGATTGCACACGAGACTGCCGGGCGCGAAGAAACGGATCTCCATTTTCTTTTCCGAGGTGAAACCCGGCACGGCCGGGCAGACGACAGGCCGCAGGAGCAGGGAAACGAGACATTCGGCTGGGGCCGGTTGCGTGGAGAGAAAAGGCAGGCGCTTCAGCTCGGCAGGCGGTTGCAGCGCATGTTGCAGAAGTCGGGCGAAGACCGCGCGCGGCACGGCTTTCTTGTCGGCGGGCACGGGCAGGCCGTCCTCGGTGATGTGAAAAATGCCCTGCGTAGTGCGGCGGTCGCTCAGCGGATTATGCAGCACGCCCTGCCGCACACGGTAGGACGTGATAATGGCGGACTTGAAAACATCGCGGTCCGGCGGGAGCGAGAGCGTGCGGGCGAGGCCGTAACGATTGAGGACGAAACTGACGGCCGGCAGACGGGGCGCGTCGGCCCCGAGACAGGCATCGAGATAATCCTGGATGCGTTGATCCACCGCACATAGGTGCCGGGATAGTAGCCGGTCTTTTTCGCGACTCAGGGCGACAAGTCCACTGGTGAGCTGATCAAATTCGGCGCCGTGCTCGAGCGGGTAGGTCGGACACCCGAGGTAGCGCAGACGAAGATTGATGTAGAGCAGGAGCAGCCGTTCTTCTTCCGGCGTGGAGACAGGACCCAAACCGATTTGATTCAGTTGGGCGGGGGTGAGTTGACCATGCATTGGGCGATTAGTAATCAGGTGATGCGGGGCGGGCAAGCATAGGTCATGCTAGTGACAGGAATGTTGCAGCAATGAGCTTTCCAATGGGAAGGAACCCACCATACGTGAGGCCTGATCTGCTGCCCATGACTACCCTCATGAACTTGAAACTCGCTGCCCCGATCAAGACGTGGGACGAGGCCGTGCCGTTGGGCAACGGGCTCTTGGGCGGCCTGCTCTGGGGGGAAGGCGGTCGCCTCCGGCTGTCGCTGGATCGCGGCGATCTCTGGGACGAGCGGCCCGCGCCGGGCAATCCGCTCGCGGGCTTCACCTATGCGCAGATGACGCGGCTGGTCGTAGCGCGCGACAACGCCGGCATCAGCAAGATCGTGGATGGAGCGTATTTCGCCGATCATCCGACCAAGATCCCCGCCGGTCGCATCGAGCTGGACTTGGCCCCAGGGCAGACGGTGGCGGATTTCGAACTCGACCTTGCGACCGCGACGGGCCGGGCGCACCTCGCGGCGGCGGTGGGAACCGTCGAGGCGTTTTTTAGTGCGGTTGCACCGGTGGCGCTCGTGCGCGTGCCGGGCGCCGCACCGACCGCTTTGCGACTGCTCGCGCCGGAATCGGGGTTGAAGCTCGGCTACCCCGCGCCGGTGCTTGGCGCGGCGGACGGCGCGCAATGGTTTGTGCAGCCGGCGGCTGAAGGGGAGAGCTACTGCATCTTCGCGGCGCAACGGCGGGTGGCTGACGCAACGCTCATCGCAATCGCGGTTACTTATTCTCCAGCCGACGGCAGCGATGTCGTGGGAGTGGCGCGAAGCCGCGTGGCTGCGGCGCTTGCTGAGGGATTTGCCGCCGTTCAGGCACCGCATGCGGGCTGGTGGCGGGAATTTTGGGCGAAGTCGTCGATCATGGTGCCCGATGTGCAGGTGATGCAGCATTACCATCTGGTGCAGTATTTTTACGGGGCTGCGTCGCGGACCGGCGCACCCCGGCACGGGTGGATGGGGGCCGATCCGGATTTTTCCGGCGATGCCTTGGCGCTGGCATGAGGCGGCGTTCACCAACCTCGTGGCCGAAGGCGGGCACCGGGTTTCAGCGAAACGCGAGGCCAATGCCACGACCTGGCTGTGCGTCGTGGCCGGCGCCGAAGGCGAGCTGCGTATCCGCGACAATTTCGGCGTTCGCGCCCCGCAGTGGAATGTCGCGCCGGTTGGTAAAGTTGGTGATGATTTCGTATTCACCGTGCAGGCGGGCACTGTCATCGAGGCAACGCTGCCAAAGCCCGCCGCCACTCGGCCAGCTCCCGCCAACGCTTGGCTCGACGATGTGCCGTTGCCACCCAAGGATCCCGGGGTTCACATGTGCTACTGATGCATCGCGGCCTTGTCCTTCTCCTCTACACGGTCTTTCCTGCTATCCTGATGGCTTCCCCGCTTCACGACGGACAGGGTCCCGGTGTCACGCAGTCCGAATGGCAAGGCTACGAACGGCTGGATTTCGTCGTCGCGGGCCAACCGGCGATCCTGATTGTGCCGAAGACGGTGGCCCCGGGGCGACCTTGGGTGTGGCGCGCCGAATGGTTTGGCGATCGGCACGGCCCGCAGGTCGGGCTCGAACTGCTGAAGCGCGGCTGGCACTACGCCTACATCAACGCGAGCGACCGCTACGGTTCGCCGGCATCAATCGCGATCTTTGATGCGTTTTACCGCTATTTGCACAGCGAGGCCGGTCTGGCGGAGAAGGTGGTGCTGGAAGGTTTCAGTCGCGGCGGCCTGTATGCGTTTAATTTCGCCGCGAGTTACCCCGAACGTATCGCCGCCCTTTATCTTGATGCGCCCGCGCTCGATTTGCGCAGCTGGCCCGGTTACCGTAAGTCGCGCTGGGCGGAGGTCGCGTCCAACTACGGCCTGACGGTGGCGGAGTTGGAAACCGCAAAAGTGAGTCCGCTCGACCGGATCGAGCCGGTGCTGCGCGCGGGCATCCCCATTATCGGCGTGAGCGGCGATGAGGATACGATCGTCCCCTATGAAGAGAATCTTGCCCTGCTCGCCACGCGCTATCGTGAAGGCGGAGGCTTGATCGATATCATCCTCAAACCCGGTGGCGGCCACCACCCGCACGGTCTGGAGACGCCGGCGCCGATCGTGGATTTCATCCTGCGGCACGCGCGGCAGTGAGATCGGCGACCGCGGAGGATTGCGGGGTGGTCCTGCCTAAGTTCGACCTCACTTGCGGAATATCACGTCCGGGGCCAATGTGAGGCATGGCGAAACAACCCTTGACTCAGACCAAAATTAAAACCGCGCTGAACGGGCTACCCGGGTGGACTTGCAAGCGCGATGCCCTCGTGAAGGAATTCAAGTTCGGCAGTTTTCGCGAGGCGCTGTCCTTCATGGTCCGCGCCGGCTTCGAAGCCGAGGCACTGGATCACCACCCGGAGTGGACGAATGTCTACAACCGCGTGAGCGTGCGGCTGAGTACGCACGATGCCGGCGGCAAGGTGACGGCGAAGGACGTGGAACTGGCGCGGCGATTCGAGGCGATCAGTTGGGTGGAGTGAGGGCGGCGGCAGACTACGCACGTCTCAAAGCTTGCGCATGAAGTCGAAGGTCTGGTCGTTCTCGCCGGGCAGGCTTTCGTGGCCGTAGTCAGGATAGATGACGACGCGTTTCTTCGACTTGATCTTGTTGTAGGCGGCGAACTGCGAGGACGGTGGGCAGACGGTGTCCATTAGCCCGGTATACATGAGCACCTCTGCCTTGATCCGCGGGGCGAGGAACTGGCAGTCGATGTAGCCAAGCTTGGTGAAAATCTCCTTTGCGCGCTCGTGGCGCGGGTCGAACATCCGGAAGTAGTAGCTCAGCTCGTCATAGGCAGCCTTGGCCTGGTCCATTTCCCACACCCGCTGGTAATCGCACAGAAACGGAAAGATTGGCGCTGCCCGTTTGATGCGCGGTTCCAGCGCGGCGCAGGCGAGCGTGAGGGCACCGCCCTGAGAGCCACCCATGACGCCGACGCGCTTCGCATCCACCTCGGGAAAGCTCATGACGACGCGGGCGAGCTGGGCGGTATCGAGAAAGATCTGCCGGAAAAGCAGCTTGCGCGGATCGGGATCATCGAGTCCGCGAATGATGTGGCCTGTGCGGGTCGTGCCTTTGACGCCGCCGGCATCCTCGGAACGTCCACCTTGGCCACGCACATCGAGGGCGGCGACGCAGAAGCCTTCGCCTGACCAAGCCAGCCGGCCAGTGAAATCCCCACCATTGCCGCTGTAGCCGTGGAACTGCAGTACGGTGGGATTTTTGCCGGCTGAATTTTTAGGACGCACGTATTTGGCATAGACCCGGGCACCGCCCACGCCCGTAAACCAGAGATCAAAAGCCTCGCTGTGGTGGGGCGTGATGGCCTTGGTGGGCAGCAACTCAGGTTTAGGGTCGGTTGCATCAAGTTCGCGCAGCGCGGCGTCCCAGTAGGCGTCGAAGTCAGCGGGGCGCGGATTGCGGCCCTTGTATTTGCGCAGTTCAGGGAGCGGTTTGTCGATTAGGGGCATCTTGGGATTTTCGATTTTAGATTGCGGATTTTGGAATGACTAAAGTCTGACTGGGGATTTTTTGGAGGGGCCCCGATGAACCGGCCGATTTTATCCAAGCTGTGGTATCCGTGATATCTGTGGCTATGGTTTGGGTTCGGCTCGATTCGGATGGAAAGTGGCGCAGTTGCAAGCCGGCGGTGTAAGCGACCCGTTTCGAGTTGTCTCGGCGGGCGATTGGCGCGTGAGTCGGGCCATGAAAGTAGCATTCATCAGCGGTACGAGCATCGTGAACTCCGACCTGTTTGCCGCGTGGCCGGTGAAAACGATTTCGACCGAATTCGGCGAGGTGACCTACAAGACGCAGGGCGATTTCGCCCTTATCAACCGGCACGGCTACGCTTTTCCGCTGCCGCCGCACTCGATCAACTACCGTGCGAACATCCGTGCACTGGCTGACCTCGGCTACAAGGACGTGGTTTCGCTCAACTCAGTCGGTTCACTTAAAAAGGACCTGCCGCCGGGCACATTTGTGTCGTGTAGCGACTACGTAGGCTTGCAGCAAGGGCCGGCGACGTTCTTTGACAAGGAGCTGAAGGGCGGGGCGCCCGGCATCGCCAACAATCTCATCCCGCTCCTGCTCGGGAAGCTCGCGCCGGAGTTCACCATCCACTCCGGCAAGGTCTATGTGCAGATGCGTGGCCCGCGTTTTGAGACGAAGGCGGAGATTCGCATCGTGCAGTCTTGGGGCGATGTCATTGGCATGACCGCCGCGCACGAGGCCGACCTGTGCACCGAGGCGGGCCTGAACTACAACAGCCTCGCGCTGATCGACAACTACGCGAACGGACTGGAGGGCACCGAGATTGATTTCGCGAAATTCAAGGACCTCGTGAAGGAGAACCAAGTGAAGGTGAACCGGCTGTTTCGGCGGATGTTGGAGATTCTCAGCTGACGCACTGACTCGCGTTCAGGGCGCGATACCGACCTGTTGCCACAGCGGACGCAGGTCCACGACCTGGCCGGTGTCGAGCGCGGCGTCCACGCCGTAGCAACTGACGGCGGAGCGCAGGCCGTCCTCGAGGGTGGCCAGCGGCGGGGTGCCGTCGAGCATCGTGGCGGCGAGGTGGCTCGCCATGCGCGTGTCACCGCCGAGGTGGCCCTCGCTGTTGGCCGCGACGTCAATGAGTTCGGGCTTGCTGGTTTGGCTGACGCTTTGGGTCTCGATCCGGCCCGTGATGGCGTCAACCCGGAGAGTGCCGGCGGTGCCGAGGTAATACATGCGCCGTTCAAGGATGGCGGCGTGGCAGTTGGTGTGGAAGGACGCGCGGGCACCGGAGGCGTATTCGAGGATGGCGACTTGGTTGTCCACGATGCTGGAGCCCACGGAGAAGGGATCCACGTCCTGCGGGTCCTCCCACAGCTTGTAGGGCGCGTTGCCCTTGGCATCGGGGCCGAGCTTGTCTGCGAGATGGCGGTGCTCGGGACGGAAGATGTCCTTGCCGCCGAAGCTCGCGGCGCGCACGGGCAGGCTGCCGAGGATCCAGTTCACGAGATCGAAGTCGTGGCAGCATTTCTCCAACAGGTGCGTGCCGGCCTTGGCGCGGTCGCGGCGCCAGTTGCCGTGGATGTAGCCGCCGTGGTTGAAGCCGAGGGTCTCGTTGAACTCGAACGACACGGGCCGGCCGACGACCCCGACATCGAACAACGCTTTCACCTTTTGGTAAAGCGGGGTGTAGCGCAGGACGAGGCCGAAGAAAAAATGCAAGTGCGGGGCGGCGGCCACCGCCCCGCGCAGGCGCAGGCAATCCGCGAGTGTGGTGGCGAGGGGCTTTTCGCAGAAGACGTGTTTACCGGCGGCGAGGGCGGCGATGGCTTGGTCCACGTGGAAAGAATTCCACGAGCCGATCATCACCCAGTCCACATCGCTCTCCCGCACGAGAGCCTCGGCGCTGGGGTAGCTGCGGGCGTGGCTCCCGAGGTGACGCTGGGTTTCCGTGACAGAGCCGGGAAAGGGGTCGAACATCGCGGTGACCGCGAGGTGCCGGCCCTGAGGGGAGTCGAGCAGGTGTTTGGCGACGCCGCGGATGCGGCCGCCGCAACCGATAAGGCCGATGCGAATGCGGGGGGGAGTGGACATGCGGTGAAGGGAGCGCACAACAATTTGCCCGGACTGGGAAACCAAAAAACCAACAGGCGATGCTGGCCACGGCGAAAAGAGTGTCCTAACCTCCGACCCTATGAGCAAAACCATCGGCGTCATCGGTCTGGGGATCATCGGCCGCGTCTGGGCGGGGCATTATCACGCGGCGGGCGTGCTGCGGGGCACGTGGAACCGAACCGCGCAACCGGAGACGCCGGCGTGGCAGGATAGCCCGGAGGCGGTGGCGGACGCCGCCGACGTGGTGCAGATCGTGGTGGCGGATCCGCCTGCAGTGGAATCCATCCTCTTGCGCATCCTGCCGGCGCTGGACCCGGGCAAAGTGGTGGTGCAGTCGAGCACGATTGACCCCGCGAGCAGTGTGAAATTCGCGGCGTTGGTCGCGGCGCGCGGCGTGCGCTATTTAGAGGCGCCATTTACCGGCAGTAAGCCGGCGGCGGAGGCGAAGCAGACCGTGTATTACCTCGGGGGTGACGCAGCCCTCATCGCGGAACTGGAGCCGCTGCTCGGGCTGGTCTCGGCCACCCGGCTGCACATCGGCAACAATGAACAGGCGACGACGCTCAAGCTGGCGATGAACCTGAATATCGCCGCGCAACTGCAGGCCTTGTGCGAGGCACTGACCATGGTGCGCCGTTCCGGTGTGAGCGATGATGTGTTCTTTAATGCGCTGGGCAAAAACGTCAGCTACTCCGGCGTCACCAAACTCAAGGAACCCAAGCTCCGCGCGGGCGACTACGCGCCGCAGTTTTCGGTGAAACATATGCTGAAGGACCTGCGGCTGGCATCGCGCATCAACGGCTGCGAGGATTTCCCCGTCCTCGACAGCGTGCGCGACCGTCTGGCCCAAGCCGACCGTGCAGGCTATGCCGACGAGGATATCGCCGCGGTGATGAAACTATTTAAATGAGTTCGGCACTGGCGGTGTCGGTTCGGTAGAGCCGGATGGCGCTGAAGATGTCGGTCCACGTGACGGTGTCGGTGAACTCATCGGGTAGGTGCTATTGCAGCAGGCCGAAGGTGCCGACGAGACCGCGGAGGATATGCGGGTGTTCGGCGAGCAGGGCAGGGCGCGCGGACGCCCAAGAGCTTTCGACGCGTGCGCCGAAACGCCGGACGGCGTCGCGGATTTCGGCGGGGCGGTGCGTGGGCGCTCGATCACCGGCGAACTTGAGGGCGTCGAGCGCGTCGAGCTCGAGGTAGCTCACGGGATAATGCCCGGGCTGATCGAGCCAGCGGGCACTGGGCAGCTGGAGGGCGAGCACGCTATCGATGAGACGTTCCGGAGCGGGGAAGGGGTGGCCGTGGTGTTGGTAGACGGGGAGGATGTGGGCGCTGCCGCCGAGGGCTTGATGGCGGTCGGTGTGCGGGATGGCCTTGGCTCACCAACCGGTCTCGCGGTCGAGGTGTTCATCAAGCCAGACAAAGATGGCATCGCGCCACGCTGACGGGCAGGTAATGCTCAGGCTGTAGCAGTGCATGCCGCCCCAGAAGAGATGCGAGGCGGACCATTGGGCGGCCCAATCGATTCTAGTGAGCCAGCCGGGCACATCGGCAGGACTCGCGAACGGCGCGTAGAGGGTGTGAGGATAACACATCGGTTCGCCCAAGGCACTGAGCGCGCCGATGACCATGCCATGGGCGTGCAGTTGCGAGTGATGCATGAAGACGTCGGTAAAAGTGCCGTCGGGTTTTTGAAACGAATTGATGTGGTCGGCCCAGACGCGGCGTCGTGCGGGCGTGCGTGCCCGTAAACGTCTCGCCCATGATTGTCCGCATCAGCGCGGCATCGAGCGAGGCCTAGAGATCGGTGCGCCGGCTTCGGCCGCCGCGATAGGCACCGCAGGGACCTTCGCGGTCGCGCAGAGTTTCGAGATGCCCGAGCAGGAGGGAGCGGACTTCGCCGAGGTTCATGCCGAACAATCTCATTGCTTCGGGTGGGCCGCGAGGCGAAGAAAAACGCATGGCTACCCCAATCGCCGAAACCTTGGCGCGCGAAGTCCGGCGCACCCACCCCGACCAGATCGTCTATGTGCCTCAGAGCATTGACGGTTCCACGCACGACACCGGTAACGAGCACTTTCTCGTTTCGGAGCACCCGCAAGGCGGATTGGTTGCGGTGTGGACGCAGAGTTCCTACGAGGGTGAACCGGATCAGCGTGTGGTCATCGCGCGCAGCCGTGATGACGGAACGACGTGGAGCGCGCCGAAGTTTGTCGCGGGGCCGGCGGATGGCGGCGGCATTGCGAGCTGGCAGTTTCCGCTGATTTCGAAATCGGGCCGCATCTACGTTTACTACAACCGCTACATCGGACGGCACGATTACGCGATGTCCACTTGCGGGGTAATGGCCGGCAAGTATTCCGACGATGGCGGCGAAACGTGGTCGGCCGAGCAGGTGGTGCCGATGCCGCGGAGCCTTTGGGACCATCCAGACAAGGCCATCCCGTCGAACTGGATCATCTGGCAGAAGCCGCTAAAGTTCTTCGATGGAAAATACTACGCTGGTTTCACGCGCTGGGTCAGCCCCGCGGTGTCCGGACCGAGGCGAGTAGACTCCTGGTGGTCGCAGGCCTCGGTGGTCGAGTTCATGCGGTTTGAAAACGTGGATGAAAATCCTCAGCCGCAGGACCTGCGCATCAGTTGGATTTGTGCCAATGAAAATGCGCTCCGCTACGGCCACATCGGGCATCCAGCTGTAAGCGTAGTCCAGGAGCCAGCGATCGTGCCGCTGCCCGATGGCCGGTTATTCTGCGTGATGCGCTCGAATGCCGGGCATGCGGTGTGGTCGGAGTCGGCCGACCGCGGTGAGACGTGGACACAACCGGTGGCGCTGCGCCAGACTGACGACCGGCGGCCACTGCCGCACCCATGCAGCCCGTGTCCGATCTACGAGGTAGCTCCCGGCGAATACATTTTCCTCTTCCATAACCACGACGGGCATATGGGCGGCTGGGGGCCGATGGACAGCAACCAGCACCGGCGGCCGGTCTGGCTGGTGCGGGGATTGTTCCGCCCGGGGGCAAAGCAGCCGGTCTGGTTTTCCGAGCCGCAGTTCCTGATGGACAACGGCGGCGTCCCGATGCGGCGGGCCGATCTGGCGATGTATGCCAGCACTACCCCGACAGCGGACGGACTCATGCTGTGGTATCCGGAGCGAAAGTTTTTCCTGTTGGGCAAAAAGATCGCGCGCGCGTGGCTGGCGGAAATCCCGGTGCCGGAGCAGTGAGACGCAGCCCTTCGACAAACCCGGAGCGGCCCGGCAGCGGGCTCACGTCGGACCAGACAGCAGTTGGCGCAGAGTGGCGATGTCCTGCCCGAGGTTCCGTTCCTGTTGCGCGGCGAGGATGGCGAGTGCTGCGGGCGGCAGATCGTCGAGCCGCAGGATGAGGCCCGCTTGCGCAGCGGCCGCGGGAGTGGCGTAGACCGGGAGGCCGGGATAGGCGGGCGACGACTGTAGATCGGGACGCTTGAAAGGATTGAGCAGCGAGGAATAACCAGTCGTGTCTTGGATGAGGAGGCGGTCGAGCCGGCTCTCGCGTCGGATAATTGCGATGATCGTAGGCAGGTCGATGTCGCCGGCGCCCAACGGCACGCCAATGCTGTGCACGGTGCCGGCGATGCGCGCGAGCCGGTGGTCCTTGACGTGCGTGCTCAGGGCGCACGGGGCGAGTTGCTGCGCTGCCTTAACGGGGTCGCCATAAACGACGAGGTCGTTGCCAGTGTCGAGACAGGCACCGAGATACGGATCGTCGATCAGGTCGAGAAACTGGCGGAGCTCGGCAGCGGTCACGTCCTCGTGGTTTTCGAGGGCGATGCGCACCCCGAGGGAGCGGGCGAGGGGCAGGCTGGCTTCCAGATCGCGGCGGGTTTGGTCGAAGGTCTTTTCCAGCGTGCCCTGATAAACGAGCAAGGTGCGCAACACGTCGGCACCTACTTCGGCGCAAAGGCGCAGTTGCCACTCGAGCATGGGGGGGCTCGTGTCGCGTCCGCCGATTTCGGCAAAGAAGCCTTTCCGGGTAAAGGCCTCGCGGACGCGCCGGACATGGGCGGCGTCGGACGGCTCACCGCCGAGGAAACGGCCGTGGGGTCCGTTGATGTTGATCTGCAGGCCGGCGAAGCCCTGCGCCTCCATCCAGTCGAGGGTGCGGAACAGATCATAGGTACCGGCGGCGAGGGCGATATGGAAGGAAAAGCTGTCGAGGCCGAGCCGCATGTAGGGACGAATATTCGCGCCCGGCAGGAGAAGGAAAGCCTAGATGGGCGGGACCGGGCGAAAACGCGGCTTTGCGTTTGCGCGGGGCGGGCTGGGCGCTACGGGTCGCGACCATATGAGCGATTTCGTGCAGGCCGAACACATCACCGGGGCGAAGCAAACACTGGAGCGACTACGGGCCAACATGCGGCAGACCATCAAAGGCAAGGACGACGTCATCGAGCAGGTGATCGTGGGCGTGGTGGCCGGCGGGCACCTACTGATCGAGGACCTCCCGGGTGTTGGCAAGACGACGCTGGCCTACTCGCTGGCGCGTTCGATGGATTGCGCCTTTTCCCGGATCCAGTTCACCAGTGACTTGCTGCCGAGCGACGTGACGGGCGTGGCGATCTACGACGAGACGGCGAAGGAGTTTGTTTTCAAGCCCGGTCCGGTCTTCGCCAACGTGGTGCTGGCCGACGAAATCAACCGCGCGACCCCGAAAACCCAATCGGCTTTGCTTGAGGTGATGGACCGCGCGCGGGTGACGGTGGACGGCGTGGCACACGCGGTGGGCACACCGTTCATGGTTTTCGCCACGCAAAACCCGGTGGATTACGAGGGCACTTTTCCGCTGCCGGAGAGCCAGATGGACCGATTTTTGATGCGGCTGCAGATGGGCTATCCGCAACCGGTCGACGAGATGGACATCCTGCGCTCGTCCCGCGGGGGCTACGACGCGATCCGTCTCAACGCTGTCGTGAACCGCGAGGACATCCTCAAACTGCAAGCCCTCGCCGGGCAGGTGTTTGTGGAGGAGAGCGTGCTCGCTTATATTTTAAAGATAGTCTCGGCCACGCGCACGGATGCGGATTTTCGCGCGGGCGTAAGCGTGCGCGGTGGTCTGGCGCTGCGCACAGCGGCGCAGGCCCGAGCGTTGGTTTATGGCCGCGATTTTGTGTTGCCGGAGGACGTGGCCGAACTGGTGGCGCCGGTGCTGGCCCATCGGCTCGGGCTCGTGCGGCAGACCAGCGATGCGTTGGAGGAACGGCGGGCGGTGGTCGCGGTGCTCAAACGTATCGTGGGAGCCATTCCGCTACCGGTCTGAGTCCAGCCGGCCGGGCCCATCACCAATGTCAAAAATCCATGCGCCAAAAATCACCGGAGGTGCTGGCACCACGGTCCGGCGCTTCACGTGGAACCGGCTGATCTGGGCGCTGGTTTATCCGCGGCGCCGGCACCGCGTGGTTTTTACAGTGCCGGGACTGTTGCTCACGATGCTCTCGCTGGGGGTGGGCACGGCGGCCTACAACTCGGCCAACAACATTCTGTTCATCGCGCTCTCGCTGATGCTAGCCTGCCTGATTCTCAGTGGGGTGCTTTCTTGGCTGAACTTTGCTAAGGTGCAGTGGCGGCTGCGCCTGACGCCGCCGTGGCGGGCGGGATTGGCAGCGGCGGTGATGATTGAGTTGAGCAATACCAAGCGATTCCTGCCGACCTACGGCGTCTGGTTCGAGCTGGCCCTGTGCCGGACAGACACGCAACCCGCGAGTCCGGAAACGACGTTGACCGCCAAAGGGCGCGACGTGCGCGCCGCGTTGGCACGGGCGAAGAAAAACGACGCGGTCACCCGGCTGCCCTTGCGCACGCGTTTGGATCCGCAGGGCGAAGCCCGGATTGACTGGCCGGTCACGCCGGAACGACGTGGGCGGTGGCGCGTGGAACTGCGGGCGGTGGGTTCGCTCTTTCCGTTTGGTTTCATCAGCAAAAGTTTCACGACGGAGACAGTGCAGGAAATCATCGTCTGGCCGGCGCCCGTCGAATACCGCCGACACGGCGCGGCCGGCGCCCAACGCCAGACCGGCGAGGAGCAACTGGCACGCGCCGGGAGCGGCGGGGATTTGCTGGCACTGCGGCGTTACGCGAGCGGGGATTCACACCGGCTGATTCATTGGAAGGCGAGTGCGCGCACCGGCCAGCTGCTGGTGCGGCAGTTTGCCGCCGAGACCTCCGAAGGCTATGCGCTTTGGTTGCAAACCGATGCCGCGACTTGGACGCGGCCTGAGCAGTTTGAACTCTGCCTTAGCTTGGTCGCCACCTTGGCGGAGGATTTATTCCGGCTCGGCCGACTGACCGGGGTCGCGATTGACGATGCCCCGCTGCTGCTGGTGCGCAGCGTGCATGACCTGGAAGGCTGGCTGGATCAACTGGCCGTGCTGCCGCTGGCTGGGGAGCGCGCGGTGGAGCCGGCAGCCGTGCGTGGCGAAGCGGCCGGCTATTTAGGCAGATCCCATCAACGTAATTTGGTCACCTTTGCGCCCGAGGGAGCGCGCGGCGTCGCCGCCTATGTCGATGGAACCAAGACGGCCTCAGCTTAACTCCGACGAGCTGCAACAGCTCAAGTGGCTGCTGGGCGGCGGCCTCACGCTGCTGTCCGTGGCCACGGTCTTCTATCTGGAGATCGCTGCGTGGACCTTGATGTTCGTGACCGCCGCAGCAGTGGGCGCATCCCTGGTGTGGCCAACGTTGCCGGCGCGGGTGCCGGGTTGGGTGCACCGGCTGGCGTTTCCCGCGATCGTGGCGTTTTTCGTGGGCGATCTTTATCTGACCGGTGAACTCCTGCCACCCATCGTGCGTTTGAATATCCTGCTGTTGCTCTATCGCGGTATCAGCTACCGGCAGCGGCGTGATGACCTGCAAATCATCGTGCTGGGACTATTCCTCATTGTGGTGGCAGGCGTGCTGACAGTGTCGCTCGTTTTTGCCGCGCAGATCATCGTATTCGCTGCGTGCGCGTTGGCATTTTTGTTGAGCATCACGCTGGTGGAAACGAGCGGGGCGAGCGAGCGGGTGGCGGGCGGGACAGAGGCGCCGGCCTGGGCGGTGCACACGCAGTGGGGCCGTTTGGCGCGGCGGTTGCGGGAAGTGTTGGACTGGCGGGTGGTCACGCTCGGCGGGCTATTGTTTGTCGGGGTGGTAGGCGTGTCGGCGCTGCTCTTTCTGGCGATTCCCCGCTTTCAGCTTGAGAACAGTCTGTTCCTGGAGCGTTTCATGTCGCGCAAAGCCCGCACGGGTTTTTCCGACAACATCAAGTTTGGTGACGTGACCGACATCGTGCAGGACAACAGCGTGGCCATGAGTGTGGATATTCCTGATCCGGCGCGGATTCCGGCGCAGCCTTACTGGCGGATGGTGGTGCTCGATGAATACCGCGAAGGTGGTTTCCGGCTCTCGACAGCGCTGCGTGCGGCAACTTTTTCGCGTGAGCGCGGCGATATCCAACTGCGCGGCGTGGCGCGGCCGCAGAATGAGGTGCCTTATTTCTGGACGTTTTATCTCGAGTCCGGGGTCAGCCGCTACCTGCCCCTGCTGGGGCGCTTCGAGCAGTTGCGGTTTCGCGAGCGCCAGAATTTCCGTTTCGCGGATCGCCTAGGTTTGGTGGTGCTGCGCGACGAACCGGTGTCGATGACCGCCTATCGGGTCGAGGGCATGACCGCACAGGAGATATTTCCCGACCTGCAAATGGCCGGTCGAATGGGTCGCACGATTGAGGCCGGGATGGAGCCGGCGATGCCTTCGTCGCGATTGGAATTGGGTGAAAATGACCGTGAGCGGTTGGCGCGGCTCGTGGGGGAAATCACCGGAGGAGAAACGCTCGACGCGGAAGCGTTCGGGCGCCGCGCGACCACGTGGCTGGTGTTGCGGCACCGTTATGCGTTGCAATCGCGGCTGCCGGGCGGAGTCGGCGATCCGCTGGTGCGCTGGCTCGAGTCGCGCGAACCGGGGCACTGTGAGTTGTTTGCGGGCGGGCTGGTGCTGCTGGCTCGGCAAGCGGGCCATCCGGCGCGGTTGGTCACGGGTTTCAAGGGGGGGTCCTGGAACGCCTTCAGCAATAACTTCACGCTGCGGAACTCCGACGCGCATGCGTGGGTGGAAATTTTCGATGCCAACGTTTCCGGTTGGCGGCGGGTGGATCCGACGCCGGGTGCGATTAACGTGATGGAGAACGATGCCGGGGCGGCCGTTGCGGCACAGCAACGGCGGATAGACCGGAGCTGGGCGGCGCGTATGGAGAGCCTGCGGGTGTTTTGGTATCGTCGGATCGTGAACTTCGACCAAGGCTCGCAGGAGGAGACTTTGAGGGCGGTTAAGAACGTCACGCAGAATACCGGACGTCGCTTGCGGGAGACGTTGGAGAATACGGTGGCGCGGATGAAAGTGTGGTTGGCCCAGCCATGGGATCTGCGGCGGCTCACCCTGCTGGGTGGCGTCCTCGGAGCCGCGGTCGGCTTGTGGTGGTTCGGGCGCAGTTTGCGATTGGCGGCTTATGACTGGCGATTCTGGCGGCGACGCGGCCGGCTCGATCCGGTGCGCGCAGGCGCCGGGCAGTGGTTACGGCGCATGCAGGGATTGCCGGTTGAACCGGTGGTGATCGCGGAGCTCCAGCGGTTGCGCTACGGCCAGGCCGTGGGTCGACCAGAGCCGGCTGTGGTGTTTCGGCGGGCGCGTGCCGCCCTGCGAAGCGCGCGGCGAGTGCGGTCTACTCGGGTTGCGTGAACACGAGCGTGGCCGTCTTCGCGGCGGCCTGCTTTTTCTCCCACCATTTTTTCAAAATGGCCTGAGCAACGGGTCCGGCGTAACGGCCGCCTCCGGTTTCCTCACCGGGAGTGTCGCCCTCAATCATCACGGCGATGGCGATCTCAGGACGTTCCACGGGGGCGAAGCAAATAAACCAGGCGAAGTTGATGTTTTTGCCGCCCTCGACGCGTTTTTGCGCGGTGCCGGTCTTGCCGGCAATACGGAGATCGGGGATGCGCAGGAACGGGGAAACGAGGATGCGCGCGGTGCCGGTGGGCGAGGTCACACGCTCCATACCGATCAGCAACGTCTCGAATCCGGTGGCGGTGAGACCGATGGCATCGCTGCGCTGGGGTGGGCGGTCGGCTTGGTGGAGCAACGTGGGGACGGTAACTGTCTGGCCCCGGGCAACCGACGCGGTAAAGGCGGCCATTTGCAGCGGAGTGACGACGAGATCACCCTGGCCGATGGAGAAGTTGGCCGTGTCCCCCGGAAACCAGCGTTCGCTCCGCCGCCGCATTTTCCATGCGGGGTCGGGCACGAGCATGTGCCGGCTTTCATGTGGGAGTTCGATGCCGGTGGGTTGGTCGAGATGAAAACGCCTTGCTTCTTGGGCGATCAAATCGGGGCCGATATCGAGGCCGTATTTGTAGAAGAAAACATTGCAGCTTTTCTCGATGGCGGTGGCGAAGTCGATGAGACCGTGGGCGTGGCCGTCGTGACAAGGGAAGCGGCGATTGCCGACTTGGAAGAAGCCGGGACAGTTGACAGTGGAGTCAGGTTCGATGGCGCCGCTGCGCAGCCCGGCGATGGCGGTGAGGATTTTGAAAGTCGAACCTGGCGGGTAGATGCCTTGGATGGCGCGGTGATACCAAGCGCCGGCCTCGTTGATCGCGGCGGCTTTGGCGTGGCTCAGACGGGGCGTGAAGTCGTTGAGGTTGTAGTCCGGCTTACTGGCAATGACCAAGACCTCGCCGGTGGTGACGCTGAGGGCGACGGCGGCACCGGCCATGCCCGTGTCTACCATCGCGGCTTCGGCGGCGAGCTGCAGGTCGATATCAAGGCTGGTGACAAGATTGCCGCCCTGCACCGGGAGACGGCGTTCGAGCGGTGGATTAATCTTATAGCCCAAGGGATCCACGCGGAAAATCGTGCCACCGGGCTCACCCTGCAGGAGTGAGTCGTATTGCTGCTCCAGCCCGGAGCGGCCGATGGCACCCTTCATCTTAAAGGTCATGAGATCCTCGCCGGGAAAATCCTGCGCCTCGAAATCCGGGTCGATGCCAGTGTAGCCGAGCGTGTGGGCGGCGGCAGTCCCATAGGGATAATCGCGCGTGCTCGACGTGTAGACCTGCAACGGGGAGCGCACGGGCAGGCTTTCGATGAGCCGCGCATAGTCCGCGGGGCTGAGATCATCGATGAGGGTGTAGGGGATCAGGCGCTCGCGCAGGAAGTGCCGGCGCAGTTCGACCGCGTTGACGGTTTCATTGCGACGCAGGACGTCGTTGACCTGATCGAGGTAGCGCTGGACCACGCTGCCCCGGGCGAGCCGCTCCATCTGCGTGGCGGTCGGCAGATCGCGGTCGCCGGATTCGCGGTAGTTTTTGCGGATGCGGATGTATTCGTCGCGGAATTCGCGGCGGAGTTCGTCAAGGTAGAGCACCACCGCGAAGCGCGGCCGGTTGGCGACGAGCAGCTTGCCCTCGCGATCAAAAATGTTACCGCGCGGGCCGGGCACCAGGATGCGGCGGTGGCTCTGCATGCGTTCGCGCTCTTGGTAGATGTCGGCCTTGATGAGTTGCTGGTTCGCGAGCCCGCCGGCGAGCACGAGTAGCAGGAGGGCGATGATGAAGTAGAAGATCACGACCCGCGGGTCGTAGCCCTTGTGGGATTCGACGAGTTTACCCGATTGATCTGCGAGATTGCCGGCCATGCGTATGCTTCACAACAGGCGTCGTGTGGTCGAGCCCGCAAGCTCCAAAGCCCTTTCTTGGAAAGCAAAAAACCACGGAGCCACCAGCGCGACAAACAGCTGCGAACACACGAGGTCAAAGATGAGCCGCGGCCACATGGCGGCGGGCACCGGGCCTTGGCCAACCAGCAGGATGGAAAGGATCAAAAAAAGGGCGAGGTTCGTCAGCAGGGCGATGAGGACGCGGGTAACTGTCTGGTCGCGCGGCACCCGGTCACGCACGTGGTAGATGAGGGCATGGGCTGCGCAGAGTAGCACAAGGTGAGTGCCGTGGGCGAGTCCGGTGCCGGCCTCCGCCAGCAGACCGACGGTGGCGGTGACGAGCAGGCCGGTGCGCAGCGACAGCCGCAGGGCAGCATAGGTGACGAGCAGGCCCCCGACGAAGAGATAGACGCGCCACACCGCGAGGTAGTGATTGAGCTGCAGCACCAGCACCCAGAGGAGCAGCATCGCGAGAAAGATAACGATCGCGGGGTGGCGCATGGCTCAGAAGATCCGGGCGTAGCTACGGCCGTCGATCAGCGCGCCGTCCACGCTGCGGCGTTCGTGGCGGATCACGCCCTCCAGTGCGAAGCCTGCGCGCTCGGCGATGCGCCCACTGCGTTCGTTGCGGCTATCCATGCGGATTTCGACCCGACGCGCGCCCAAGTGGTCACGGGCGAAGGTGGTGAGGCCCTGCACCGCCTCGGTAATGTAACCGCGGCGGGCGTCGCCGGTGCGCACCCAGTAACCGATTTCGAAGCGCGGCACCTGCCAGTCGATGCGATGCAACCCGCCGGAGCCGATCATCCTGCCGTCCTCGCGCCGCAGCAGCAGAAAGGTGAGGTCCTCGCGTCGGAGAAACTGGGCCTGCTTTTCGCGCGCGTAAGTTTCGGAGTCAGCGAGGGTGGGCGGCGTCTGTGCCCACGGCATCCAAGGGCGCAGCTCGGCGAGTGACTCGATCACGGCGGCGTTGATCATAGCCCCGTCGCCGGAGTGCGGCGTGCGGAGGGTGAGGCGTTCCGTTTCGAAAGTGTCCGGGAAATCCAGCAGCAGCGGATTCACATTCATGTCGGGTCCAAGGGCACGAGCACGGTGACTTCGGTCAATTCGTTCAGGCGGGGATCGATTTGCACTTCGCCGGTTTTGAAAAGTCCATCGGTGCTGGGTTCGACTTTAGAAACCATGCCAATGGCAAGCCCGGCGGGGAATACGCCGCCGAGGCCGGAAGTGACCAGCCGACGTGGCGATCCCGGGGTGGCAAAAATGTCGAGCGGCACAAATTCCAGAGCGCCACGGGGTGGGGCGAGGGTGGGGTTGATGCCACCTTGAAAACTGACCGGACGTTCGTCGCCCTCAAAGGCGGCGGCGAGCCGGAGGGCGGGACTGCTGATGAGTTCGACCACCGCCGTGTAGGCATAGACCTCGGTGACCCGCCCGACAACGCCGCCGGAGAAAATCACAGGGGCGCCGACCGGGATGCCGTGGGTGCGACCCTTGCGGATGACGAGTCGCTGCCACCAGCCGGACAAATCTCGTCGGACAACCCGGGCGTGTTCGAAACGGTGTTGTGCCTGAGCGGGCAGGCCGAGGAGGTTTTCGAGCCGGTGGATTTCGGCGAGCAGCGCGGTGTTTTGCTGGCTGGCCACTTCGAAGGAGGCATTGACACGCGACAGGTCGCGGCCGGCGGCAATCAGCGCCGATTTTGAATGGACGCGTTGCCCCCAATACTCCCGCAGATCACGGAGGTAGGAGGCTGAGACGGTGATGGGGGCCTGCAGTTCAAAAAAGCTGACGCGCAGAAAGCTCTTGATCACCACGGGCAGGATGAGCCAAGCGGCAACGATAATGCCGAGGGTCAGAAAGGGCCGGGCTTGATCGAAACGTTGGAAGGGCACGATGAAATACGAATGGCGACAGGCGCATTACGAGTCGAAGGGTTGACGGGTCGCAACAACTCAAATCCGTAGCACGGAAATCGCAAAAGTATCACACGTGCTGCATCAGCCACCCGAGGTCGTTGAGGACGGCGCCGGTGCCGTTGGCCACGGCGGAGAGCGGATCCTCGGCGATCGTGACGGGCAGACCGGTCTTGTCGCTGAGCAGGCGGTCAATACCGCGGATGAGCGCGCCGCCGCCGGCCATGACGAAACCACGGTCCACGAGATCGGCCGAGAGTTCCGGCGGGCAGCGCTCGAGCGTGACGCGCACGGCGTCCACGATGGCCGCGATGGTGTCGGCGAGGGCTTCGCGGATTTCCTGCGAGGTGATGTGGATGGTCTTGGGCAGGCCGGCCACGGAGTCACGACCCTTGACCTCCATGGTGAGCTCCTCGTCGAGCGGGTAGGCCGAGCCGACGCGGCACTTGATCTCTTCCGCGGTGCGTTCACCGATGAGGAGATTGTAGGCGCGCTTCATGTAGTTGATGATCGCGGCGTCGAGTTCATCACCGGCCACACGGATGGATTTCGAAAAGACGATGCCGTTGAGCGAAATAATGGCGATCTCGGTGGTGCCACCGCCGATATCCACGATCATGTTGGCGGCGGGTTCGTCGATCGGCAGCCCGACACCGATGGCGGCGGCCATGGGTTCAGGGATAGTGATGACGTCCCGCGCGCCGGCATGGAGGGCGGAGTCCTTCACGGCCCGCTTTTCCACCTCGGTGATGCCAGAGGGTATGGCGATGACGACCCGCGGCGGGGCGCGGAAGGAGCTGTTGGAAACCTTGCGGATGAAGTAGCGCAACATCGCCTAGGTGACGTC
>JBDNGL010000099.1:0-23699 GCA_041689285.1 Opitutaceae bacterium | reverse complement strand
GATCGAGCTACCCACGGGCATCACCGCCACGCTGCACCTGCCGGGTCGTGAACCAGTCGCCCTAGTAGCCGGCCGCCATGCATTCCCTGCCTAGAGCCGGATTTCCTGCAACGCCTCGGGCTTGAAGCTGAATCCCCAGCCCGGTCGGTCCGACGGATAAGCGAAACCGTGCTCAATCCGCAGCGGGTGATCGATAATGCCGTCCACCCAGTCAAAGGACTCGACCCCGTAGGCCTGAGGAATCGTGCAACAGAGCGGCGCATCGTATTCCTTATAATAATGCGGCAGCACCGGCAGACCGTGCGTGCGGGCCAACGCCGCTGAATCGAGCCAACCCTCGACGCCACCGCGCCGTAGGATGTCAGGCTGCCAGAGGTCCAGCGCCTTGCGGCCAGCGAGTTCCCGCAGGGCGACGAGATCGAACTCCCGCTCGCCCATGGCGAGCTTGAGCCCCGCCCGGGTCTTCAACGCTGCGTAACCATCGAAATCCGTGTGCACCAACGGCTCCTCAAACCAGTCAATGCCATGCCCCCGGGCGCGTTCCGCCAAGGCCAGCGCCCCCGGCAGATCGAGCCCCTGGTTCGCATCAATCATGATGCGCACGTCGGGCCCGACCGCCTCGCGCACCAGCGCGATGCGATGCAGGTCACGCTCGATGCCCTCGCGGGCGCCGACTTTCAGCTTCACCGCCCGGAAACCGCGCTGCACATAGCCTGCGACCTCCGCACGCAACTCATCGTCGCGGTAGGAAAGCCACCCGCCGCTGCCATAGACCGGCACGCGTGTCGCCTTCGCACCGTCGCCGATCAGCCGCCAGATCGGCTGCCCTAGCTGACGCCCCCGGGCATCCCACATCGCGATGTTCACCACACCCCGTGCCCAGCGCAGCAGCCCCACCTCGCCGAAATACTCGAACTCCTGATCGCATTTTTGATCAAAGCCGCGCGTGTCCGTCACCTCATGGCCGACCGCCAGTGCCCGCACATCCGCCAGCGCGCCGCGGATCGCCACCGGGTTGAAATGAAACGCGAGCAAATAACCCTCGCCCGTCGTGCCATCCGCCAGCGTCACCCGAGCGGTGATGAAGTTGATGGCCGGAATCGAATGCGTTGCATCCGCGATGGGCCGCGAGAGCGGCGAGATAGCGTCAAAGAAATCGACAGCGGTGATGCGGCTTGGGCTCATGGGGACGCGATTAGCAACGGATAGCCCGATGCCGGCAAACCCAAAGCAGGCCGGGCGGGGCGTGCCTGCAAAATCCATGGCTTGAATATCACCCATTTGTCCGAACCCGCTGGATTGCCAGCCACCTGCTCCTTGTGCTTACTCCTCTCACCCCATGCCCAAAATTCTTACTCCTGCCCAGATCGAGCAATTCCGGCGCGACGGCTATGTTCACCCGATCCGCATTATGTCGGAGGCCCAAGCCGGCGCCCTCCGCGCCCGGCTCGAAGCCTACGAGGCCTCCCACGGCGGGCCCATCAAGGGCGACATGCGCCAAAAGTCTCACCTGCTTTTCAGCTGGCTCGGCGATCTCATCCGTCACGAGACCCTCCTCGACGCCATCGAGGATCTCTATGGGCCCGATCTGCTCTGCTGGTCCTCCGGCTTCTTCATCAAGGAGCCCCGCAACCCCGCCTTCGTCTCGTGGCATCAGGACTCGACTTACTGGGGTTTGAACAAATCCGATGTCGTCACGGCGTGGATCGCGCTCTCGCCCTCAACCAAGGCCAACGGTGCCATGGAGGTCATGCCGGGCACCCACTTGATGGCGCAGATTCCCCATCGCGACACCTTCGCCAAGGATAATCTGCTCACCCGAGGACAGGAAGTCGCGGTCGAGGTGGACCCGTCCAAGGCCGTGACCATCGAACTTCAGCCCGGCGAGATTTCCCTGCACCACGTGCTCCTCGTGCACGGCTCCGCCCCTAACCCCTCCGACACCCGTCGCGTCGGTTTCGTCGGCCGCTACATCCCCACCTACGTCAAACAAACCGTCGGCGACCGCGACTATGCCACCTTGGTGCGCGGCACCGACACCTACCGGCACTTTCAAGCTGAACCCCGACCCACCCGCGATCTGGACCCCGAGTTTGTCGCCCTCCACAAGCAAATCACGGGGCAAAACGCGCAAATCCTCTACCGCGGCACCGGCATCAAGGACTTCAACGCCAAGTCCTGAGCGGGGCGTGCAAATTTTGATGGATTTTTCGACCGGGTTGTGGCTTAACCCAACCTCCACAACGGACGCTTAGCTCAGTTGGTTAGAGCACCTGCTTCACACGCAGGGGGTCTGCGGTTCGAGTCCGCAAGCGTCCACCAGTCTTCGCTGCTATGGAACGCCGGCCCGACGAGCCAGCTTCCCGAGCCATTGCCACCGACCCTCGTCTCGGCACGATAACTGGCGGAGGCTACCGTGCCGCCAAAGTCCGCCCTTAGCGTATGACTAAACGCGATCGCGCTTCGTGACCAATAGCAGGCTGCCGCAATTGAGCTCTATCTGGAAATCACGTTCCGGCCGCGCCTACGCGAAAACGCACCTCTGCCGACAGTTAATCACCCCGCCCCCTGCCGCCATGAGCGCGGCGTCACCCCGAAGGCCCGGCGGAATTGAGTGCTGAAGTGCTGCGATGAGCTGAACCCGTATTGCTGCGCTGCCGTGGTCACATCGATCGCCGGCTGCCGCAGGGCCTCGCGTGCAGCGTTGAGCCGGAGCTGCAGGTGATACGCGGCCGGGGTTAGGCCGACCTCGCGCCGGAACTGCGTGCAAAAATGCGGCACACTCCGGGCGGTCGCCACCGCCGCGAGATCCGCCAGCGGCAGGCGCCGTTCCAGATTTTGCTGCAGGTAGTCCATCGTCTTTTGCACCGCGTGGGAATAGGGCAAACGCCGCAGGGTCGGCGTCGGCTCGTCGGTCTTGGCCGCCGTATCTAGGCGCTGCTCCAGCAGCACGATGAACAGCCGGATGCCAGCCAAGATCGCCTCGGTGCGCCGCTCGCGATTCGCCACCACCTGTCGCATCAACGAGCGCAACACGGGCTCTACCTCATCACAGCCGGTCACCAGTCGCGGCCGCTCCTGCCGCAGCCGGGCCGCCAGCCGCCCGCCATCGCGCCCGATTTTATCGAGATCTACGCCCATCCACAGGTGGTGGTTCTCGGGGTTGCGCTTCGGGCCCGTGCTGTGTTTTTCGCCGGGATAGGCGATATAAAGGTCGCCCATGTGCTGCACGGAGGTCTCGCCGTGGGCCCGCCAGGTGCAGCGGCCACGTGATAGATATAGGAACTCGAAAACCGGATGCGCGTGCGGCTCGCGGTAGTGCCCCTCGCAACACAACGCCTCACCGCAATGCGTCAGCTCGGGCAGTTCATCCACGGGCTGCTCAAACACAAAGCCACTGATGATCTGGGGGTCGCGCAGGACTTTCATGGTGCCTCGCATCCTTGCCGTGTGCGCTTTCTTAACGCCAGCGTAATATATTATACAAACTTGCGAAAAATGCTGAACGCCAATCTCATCATGTGCGGCTATCGTGGAGCGTTCCCCGTATGTCTTCTCCCTATCGCCTTACCCCGGAGCAGCGCCAGTTCTACCTCGAAGACGGTTACCTGCTCGGCCTGCCGCCCATCTATTCGGCCGCCGAAATGGCCCGGATCAACGCCGAGCTGCCCAATCTCCTCGCGCTCCTCCGCCCCGGCGAGACCTCCGGCGACATCCGCGAGTGGCACCACACCAGCACCTACCTCTACGAGATCGTGATGAACCCGCGCATCCTCCATCTCGTCGAGAGCATCCTCGGGCCCAACTTTTACGTCTGGGGCAGTCATTTCTTCATCAAGCCACCGCACAGCCCCGGCACCGTGCCCTGGCACCAGGACGCCTACTACTGGCCGCTCTCGCCCTGCAACACCGTCACCGTCTGGGTCGCCTTCGACGATGTGGACGAGGGCAACGGCGGCATGAAACTCATCCCCGGCTCGCACAAGGGCGGCCTCATGAAACACGGTCAGACCTCCGAGGCCAACGCCACCCTCGGCCTCGGCCTCACAGACGGCACCGCCTTTTCACCCGATACCGCCGTGCAATTCCGCCTCAAGGCCGGCGAGGTCTCGCTGCACGACGACCGCGCCATCCACGGCTCGCAAGGCAACCCCTCCGACCGCCGCCGCGCCGGCCTCACCATCCGCTACTCCGGCACCAACGTGAAGGCGGACCTCGCTGTCAGCCCCGATTTTGTCGCCCACCTCTGCCGTGGCATCGACATCTACGGGCACACTCCCTACGCTCCAGCGCCCACCGCCCGCTACGCCCGCAAGGACTACCGCCGCATCGATGCCCGCGCTGAAAGCTACCACCTCAATCCTGGCGCTACCCAAGGCCGTTAAGGATAACGGCCTGCCACCACTCACCCGCACATCAGCCAACCTCTCAATTCTTCCTCCTTATGTCCACCGCCACCGCTCCCAATCCTTACAGACTCTCCGCCGCGCAGCGGAAATTCTATCACGAAAACGGCTACCTTCTCGGCCTCCCGCCCATTTACACGAAGGACGAGATGGCCCAGCTCAACGCCGAACTGCCCAGCCTGCTTGAGCTGCTCAAGCCGGGCGAGACCACCAAGGATATCCGCGAGTGGCACGAGACGAGCACCTACCTCTACGACATCGGCATGAACCCGAAAATTCTCGACCTCGTCGAGGGCATCCTCGGGCCGAATTTTTACTGCTGGGCCAGCAACTTTTTCATCAAGGACCCGCGCAGCATGTCCACCGTTGGCTGGCACCAAGACTCTTACTACTGGCCGATGTCGCCCAACAACTCCGTCACCGTCTGGCTCGCGTTCGACGATGTGGACGAGGTCAACGGCGGCATGAAACTCATCCCCGGCTCGCACAAGGGCGGCATCATCAAGCACCGTAAGTCCACCGAGACGAACTCCGTGCTCACGCTCGAACTGGAAGACGGCAGCGACTTCAAGGCCGACAGCGCCGTGCAATTCCGTCTCAAGACCGGCGAGTGCTCGCTGCACGACGACCGCGCCATCCACGGCTCGCAGGCTAACCCGTCCGCCCGCCGCCGCGCCGGCCTCACGGTCCGCTACTCTGGCACCAACGTGAAGAACGACCTAGGCGTGAATCCGAACTTCAAAGCCTATCTCTGTCGTGGCGTGGACGATTTTCACCACAACCCCGCCGGCACCCCACCGACCCAGCGCTACGGCCGCCCCGACTTCAAGCCCGTGAGCAACGAGGAAGCCGGCAAGGCGTAAGTTCGCCCGCCGCGCATCCAACCCCGGCGCGTTAAGGCTAACGCGCCCTACCCCTGACGCCTCCGTGGTAGGGCGGATTATCCCTAATCCGCCGGGGCTTCGCCTCCACCACGCGGTCCACCTCCCACACAGCTATATTATCATTTACTTCTTCGTCCTCACCGCCCGCTTCCGCCCCGGCACGACGGTGCGACAGAGCTCGCAGATCGTGCCGTCGCAATTGTGCGCCGTGCAGTGCTCACGGCCGTAAAATATAAACCGCAGGTGCAAGTGATTCCAGTGCGCGCGCGGAAAGAGCCGCTTCAAGTCCTTCTCCGTCTGCTCCACATTCTTCCCCGAGGTCAGCTTCCAGCGCTGCGCCAGTCGGTGGATGTGTGTGTCCACCGGCAAGGCCGGCACCCCGAAGGCCTGTGCCATGACCACACTCGCGGTCTTGTGGCCCACCCCCGGCAGCTCTTCCAGTTCGGCGAAAGTGCGCGGCACCTGCCCCCCATGCCGCTCGAGCAGCAGTTGCGACAGGCGGGAAATCGCCTTCGCCTTCTGCGGCGACAGCCCGCACGGGCGGATGATTTCCTGAATGCGTGCCACCGGCACCTGCGCCATCGCCTGCGGCGTGTGTGCCAACGTCCAAAGCCGTGGGGTCACTGCATTCACGCGCTTGTCCGTGCACTGCGCCGAGAGCAGCACCGCCACCAGCAGTGTGTAAGTATCCTTGTGATCGAGCGGCACCGGTGTCTCCGGGTAGAGTTCCGCCAACCGCCGGTCAATGTAGGCGGCACGCTCGGCCTTGGTGCGGAATTCATGATGGGCAGACATGCAGGAGCCTGCTTGCAGGCGATAACGGGAATCGCACGCAAGCAAGCTCCTACAAAAGATCGTTTGCGTCCGATTGGCCCGCGCGGTTTGACCGAAAACAAATCCTTAATTGCCCGGCCCCATCCAAATCTCAGTTGCGCCACCCCACCCCTCGCCTAGGTTGCAACCCATGTCTTCCCCTCGCGACTTGCTCGCCCCCCTCGACACGTTCGAACGCCGCCACACCGGTTCCCCCGCCCCTGAGGTCACGGCCATGTTGCAGAAGGTTGGGCATGCCAGTGTCGCTGCGCTCGCTGATGCCGCCGTGCCGGCACCCATCCGTCTACCGCGTCCGCTCAATCTCCCCGCCGCCGCCAGTGAGTCCGCCGCCCTCGCCGAACTGCGCGAGATCGCCACGCAGAACCAGGTCTTCCGCAGTTTCATCGGTATGGGCTACTACGACACTTTCGTGCCCGGCGTCATCCAGCGCAACGTCTTCGAAAACCCAGGCTGGTATACGGCCTACACGCCCTATCAGGCGGAAATTTCCCAGGGCCGCCTCGAGGCGTTGCTGAATTTCCAGACCGTCATCACTGATCTGACCGGCCTCGAAATCGCCAATGCCTCGATGCTCGACGAGGGCACCGCCGCCGCCGAAGCAATGATGATGTGCCACCGCGTGAAACTTGGCGAGAGTGCCGGTGCCAGCACGTTCTTCGTCTCGGAAAAATGCCACCCACAGACCATCGATATCATCCGCACGCGCGCCAAGCCACTCGCCATTGAGGTCATCACGGGCGACCACCGCGCCTTCGAGTTCAAGGGTAATGTCTTCGGCGTCCTCGTGCAGTATCCCGATACCAGCGGCAGCATCCACGACTTTGCCGCGTTTTTCGAGAAAGCCCACGCCGCCAGCGCCCTCACCGTCGTCGCCACGGATCTGCTGGCGCTCACCCTCTTACGCGCTCCCGGTGAATTCGGCGCAGATGTCGCCGTCGGCTCCGCCCAACGTTTCGGCGTGCCCTTGGGTTACGGCGGGCCGCACGCCGGCTTCCTCGCCACCAAGGACGCCTACAAACGCCAGATGCCCGGCCGTCTCGTCGGCGTCTCCAAGGACGCCCAAGGCAACCCCGCCATGCGCCTCGCGCTCGGCACCCGCGAGCAACACATCCGCCGCGACAAGGCCACGTCCAATATCTGCACCGCGCAGGTGCTCCTCGGCGTGATGGCCTCGATGTATGCCGTTTATCACGGGCCGGAGGGGCTGAAACGCATCGCCCAACGCACCCGCCTCCTCACCCAGCTCCTCGCGCAGGGCCTCACCACCCTCGGCGCTAAGGTGAATGCCGAGCCGGTCTTCGATACCCTTACGATCGGCAACGTTGCCGCCGAGCGCGTACACGCCGCCGCCGCCGCCAAGAAATTCAACCTGCGGGTGATCGGCACCTACACGGTGGGCCTCTCGCTCGACGAAACCACTTCGCTGGCCGAGGTGCAGACCTTGCTCGGTTTCTTCGGCGATGCGAAGTCTCCAGACGCTGGCGATGTCACGCTCGTCTACGCCGCGCCGCACACCCGCGTCTCACCCTTTCTCACCGCCGGTGTCTTCAACCGCCACCACACTGAACACGAGATGCTGCGCTACATCCGTCGGCTCGAGGCGAAGGACCTCTCGCTGTGCCACTCAATGATCTCACTCGGTTCGTGCACGATGAAGCTCAACGCCACGAGCGAGATGTTCCCCGTCTCCTGGCCCGAGTTCAGCCGGCTGCATCCGTTCGCGCCGGCCGAGCAGACCCGCGGTTACCAAAAACTTTTTCTGCAGCTCGAGAACTGGCTGGCCGAGATCACCGGCTTCGCCGCCGTCTCGCTCCAGCCCAACGCCGGCTCGCAGGGCGAATACGCCGGCCTGCTGGTCATCCGCGCTTACCATGAGAGACGCGGCGAAGGGCACCGCCGCGTGTGCCTCATCCCGACCAGCGCCCACGGCACCAATCCCGCCAGCGCCGCAATGTGCGGGATGAAGGTCGTGCCCGTCGCCTGCGACGCCAACGGCAACATCGATGTCGCCGATCTCGAAGCCAAGGTGGAGCTCAACGCCAAGGACCTCTCCGCGCTGATGATCACCTATCCGTCCACGCATGGCGTGTTCGAAACCTCGATCAAGGATATCTGCGCCACCATCCATGCGCACGGCGGTCAGGTTTACATGGACGGCGCCAACATGAATGCACAGGTCGGGCTGACCTCGCCCGGCCACATCGGCGCCGATGTCTGCCACCTCAACCTGCACAAGACCTTCTGCATCCCCCACGGCGGCGGCGGTCCGGGCATGGGACCGATCGGGGTCGCCGCGCACCTTGCCGAATTTCTCCCCGGCCATGCCGTGGTGGCTCCGTCCTCGAAAATACATAATCCCAAATCAAGAATCGGCGCGGTTTCCGCGGCGCCCTACGGTTCCGCCAGCATTCTCGTCATCTCATGGATGTATATCCGGATGATGGGCCCCGACGGCCTCAAGCGCGCCACCGAGTTCGCCATCCTCAACGCCAACTACATCGCCAAGCGCCTCGCAGCGTTTTTCCCAGTCCTTTATCAGGGCGCCGGCGGCCTCGTCGCCCACGAGTGCATCCTTGAGTTCCGCCCATGGAAGAAGCACGGCCTTGAGGTCGAGGACGTCGCCAAGCGCCTCATGGATTACGGCTACCACGCGCCCACCATGTCGTTCCCCGTCCCCGGCACCCTCATGATCGAGCCCACCGAGAGCGAGACGAAGACCGAACTCGACCGCTTCTGTGACGCCCTGATCGCCATCCACGGCGAGATGTCCGCCGTCGCCAACGGCGAAAGCGACAAAGCCGACAACCCGCTCAAGCACGCCCCGCATACCGCCGCCGTCGTAACGGCCACGGACTGGACTCATCCCTACTCGCGCGAAACCGCCGCCTATCCCGACCAACACACCCGCGCGTCAAAGTTCTGGCCCAGCGTCGGCCGCGTGGACAACGTGTACGGTGATCGCAATCTCGTCTGCTCCTGCGTGGGGATGGAGGCCTACGCCGAGTCAAAAGCGTGAGCTACAGAAGTGATAGTTGTAACTCAGGAAAACTGGAACGAAGACCAAGTAGCTTGGTTCAGTTTCCTCCTTTCCTGATTTCCACATTCCTTCTGCATGCCGGCCTCAGCTCGAAAACAAAATCGTCTTGTTGCCGTGCACGATCACCCGATCTTCGAGGTGGTAACGCAGGCCGCGGGACAGCACGGCGTTTTCGACGTCCTTTCCCAGCCGCATCATGTCCTTGATCGTGTCGCTGTGGCGGATACGCACGACGTCCTGCTCGATGATCGGGCCCGCATCGAGCTCCTCGGTGACGTAGTGGCACGTCGCGCCGATGAGCTTCACGCCGCGCTCCTCCGCTTGATGGTAGGGTTTACCGCCGACAAAGGACGGCAGGAAGCTGTGGTGGATGTTGATCACGCGGTGCCGGTAGCGCTGGCATAGCCACGGCGGGAAGATCTGCATGTAGCGCGCGAGCACAATGGTGTCGGGCTGCGCCTCGCCGATGAGCGCCGCGGTCTTCTCCAGGGCCGCCTGCTTGCCAGCAGGATCGGCCGGCACGGGCACGTAGTGATAGGGAATGCCATACCACTCGACCAGCGCGCGCAGGTCCTCGTGGTTGGAGATGACGCACGGCACATCGAAGGGCATGTCGCCGACCTTCCGGCGGTGCAGCAGGTAGGCGAGGCAGTGATCGAACTTGCTCACGAGCAAGACCACCTGCTGCCGACGGTTGGCGTCGGTCAGCCGCCATTCCATATTCAACTCCTGCGCGATAGGGCTGAACCCGGCCTCAAGCTGGGTGCGGACCCCCGCGTCGCCGGCGATGATAAACTCCGAGCGCATGAAAAACATGTCGCTGCGGGGGTCGTTATACTGGCTCGCCTCGGTGATGGAGGCGCCGCGTGCGGCCAAGAAAGTGGCGACGCGCGCCACAATCCCAACCCGGTCGGGACAACTGGCGACGAGGCGCAGGCGGGCCGGTTCCGTGCTCATTGTTCGTTGAGGCGCTGGTAGGACACTTTCGCGCGCACTTCGGTTTGGACGTGGCGCTCGACGACAGGACGGTTCGAGCCTCCGTTTTCCTCGCCCCAGACGAGCGTGACCTCAGCGCCGTCGGCGACGGTTTCATCGAGCATCGCGAGTGAGAACCAGCCTTTCACATTGACCGTGTAAACGGTGTAGGTGGAGAGACCGACAAGCTTGCCGTCCGCGAGCACCTTGTCGAAAGGCAGGATGGCGTAGTAGGCATTGGGCATCTCCATGTATTTGTAGCGTGGACCGTCCCCGAACTGGCTACCAAAGATCTTGAGCGAGTCTTCCTTGCTCCAACGCAGCCAGAGCTTGCGGCGGTGCGGCTGGGATTCGAGCTTCGCAAGCGCGTCGCGGCCGATGAAGTCGTGGTCAAACTTCACATGGCGGCCGTAGCCGAGGTCCCACGGGGTCTGGTAATAATCCTGAATGTTAGGTGAGGAGAAGCTGCCGCCGAGCGACGCGTTGGCCTCGAAGCCAGTGGCCGGGAGCCATTCACGATAGGCCTTGAGCTGCTCGGTCCAAATGGCGGGCATCGGCGATGGAATCCAACCGCTTTCGGGCGAGACGGTCGAGTAAGAGCGTGCCCCACCCTGCACGAGGCCGAATTTCTCACCGGCTTTGAGCAGGGCTGCGCGCACCGCTTCGCCGTCCTCGGCGGGGCCGTGGAACTCGAGCCCACCCATGCGGGACATGTTGTGGTTGAGCGCACGCACCTTGCGGCCGGCGATCTTGAGGTCGCCCAGATTGAAGAATTTGATCTCCGGGAACTCGCCTTCGTGGACGCTCTTGATGAGCTCGAGCGCATTCGGCCCTTGGATCTGAAAGCGGTAGATGAGGCGACCGCCGGCATTCGCGACCGTGCGCTCGTCGCGCGTCACCTTCACATCGTATTTACCGGTGTTGGCGTTGAATTCGATCCAGTTCGGCACGGAGGGACGGCCCACGACGCTGACCTTGTTCTCGGCGTGGCCGAAGAGAATCGCGTCGCCGATGACCTGGCCCTCGTGGTTGCAGGTCACGATCTGCTTCGCCTTGTTGGGGCCGAAGTTTTTCATCGTGTTGACAGCGACATCAGACAGCAGGCGCATCACGTCCGGGCCTTCAAAGTAAACGTCCTTCATGTGGAAGGACTGGTCGAAGAGCACCACGGTTTTCTGCCAAGCCGCCTGCTCGTCGCGCCAGTTGGAATATTCGGGTTTGTCCGGGAATTGGTAGCCGCCGACGGGGGCATGGCGCAGCATTGCCACAGCGTTGCCGCCGTATTGCTGGAGTTTCGCTTCGAGGCTGGAGGGATTTTGTGTGCTCATGATTTAGGGGTTTTTGGCTTTGGTGATGAAACTTGATTCAAGGATGCGTGGGGAGATTGGGATGTTTCTTGGCCAGGTGGTCGCGACCGAGCCACGTATTGGCCCAACTGGACGTGCCGCGCAGATTTTGGTCTTGGATCACGGGCACGTGCGCGAGCAGTTCTTCGGCACGGCCCTCGTGTTTCAGCCGGTCATAGGCGCGGGACCAGATGCACTCAAAGTCAGCCACCTCGCATTTTCCGTCGCGCGTGCCGCCGCAGGGACCGTTGCGCTGATTCTTGGCGCAGGCGGACTCGGGGCAGAGAAAGGCGATCTCCGGCAGCGAACAGTCACCGCAGTCCTTGCAGCCAAACATCACACTCTTGGTCGCGTGCTCGAGGGCTCGCAGGACCGCTGGGCCCTGCATCGGGTCCTTGGCCCCAGCACAGAGCTTCGCGCCGATTTTCGCGAGACCCTTGCCCGGCGTGAACATCAGGTCGTGCGTAAACTTCGAAAAACGGTAGCTGAACGTGATATTCCGCGTAGTCGGTCGGCCGGGAGCAGTCGGTCGCGCGGCATCGGCCAACCCGGTCGCCGGGTCCTCGTCATAGACAAAATATTCGCCGGGCCGGGAGTAGCGGAGTTCGCGGGCAAACTGCTTCCAGTCATCCGGCGCAAAGCCGCGCCCGATCGCCTGCACGCGCGCGATTTCCTCCACGCTGTGCACCCCGCCCAGATAGGCCCCGCGGTAACCGAGCCCGCGGAAGATCGCCACCTGCTTGGCCGCGAGTTCGAGGAAGAAGGCCTTGCCCTTGTCCGGGCTCGTCGCGTGCTGCTCGCAGACGGCGGCGAGTTCGTCAGAAATCACCACCCCGGGAATGCGTTGCGCGCGGAAGATCCGCGCCACCCCGGGATTAAGCACATAGACGTTGCCGATGAGCGGCAGCGGGCCATGACCGCGTTGCCGCAGCCATAGAATCAGCTCGTGGAGCTTGCGCGAATCATAGCCGATCTGGTTGATGAGAAAACGCGCGCCCGCCGCGATCTTCTTCTCCATCTTAAGGAGCTGCGGCACGATCTCGTTTTCGAGCAATTTGAAATTGGTGACGACCGCGCCGGGGAAAAACTTCGTCGGGTCGAGCCGGGCGAGCTTGCGGTGCGCCGGCTTGGTCACGTCGAGCCCGGCATTCATCTGACCCAGCAGCGTGAGCAGACCGATGGAATCGATGTCGAAGACCGGCTTCGCCCCGCCGCCAATGCCCGTGCCCGAGTAATCGCCACTCAGAACGAGGAGATTGTGAAAGCCCTCGCTGGCCAGATGCCAAGCCTCGCTCTCGAGCGCGTTGCGATTGAAATCCTTGCAGGAAAGATGAATCACGACCTCGCGCCCCGCATCGCGGAAAGGCCCGCCGAGCGCCGGGGCCGCGAGCATGGGATTGCCACCGGCATTGTCGGTGATCGACACCCAATCAACGCCCGGGGCCAGGGCGAGGTCGCGGGAAAAAGCCACGGTCTTGGCCGCGCGCGTTTCGGCCACAGTGCCACGCGTCGAGACCAACTCCACGCCAAGGAGAAAGTCCGACGTGCGCGCGAATTTATCCGGCAGGGTGGTCATGGCGGGAAAAGCGTGCGGTCACCCGGCGGCGTTGCCGGCGGAGATGGCTTCAATTTCGGGTCGGGTGGCACCAGCAAGCGGGGGTCGCAGCATGATAATCAGGATTGGGTGAACGGGTGGTGACTCTACGCCATTCACCCGCTTTAGTCTTGGACTTTCGGGCTTGGCGCTATTGGCAATTTGGGCACTCTCCGTTGCGGTCATGCCCGTTTCCCGCCCCATTGCCGTCACCCTGCCTGCCTATGGCGTGGCTTTTGCGGAGAGTATCCACGGCCCGCGCTTCCGTATGGCGGAACGGGTGGATCCATTCCACAAGCTCATCTACGTCCTGCAGGGGCGCATCGCTTTAACCGTCATTGCCGGCGGTGAACCGTTGCGGGCCGGGGTCGGCGCCACGGTGTGCGTGCAGGCCGGAGTGCGTCATCAAATCGCCGACACCGAACCCTCCACTCTTCTGCTGCTATGCTTCGCCGGGGAATTCCTCGCCCGCGATGCGGAGCTGGAACGTATCTGGACGCAACTCACCGGCGGAAAACCCGCCGACCTCCGCGCGGGCGGCCTCACCGGCCCGCGCTTTGAGGGTCTGTGGCAGGCAGGCATCGCCGAACAGGCTGGCCGGCTACCCGGACGCGAAGTCGCGCTCCGGGCCACTGCCGAGAACATTCTCGTCGCGCTCACCCGTCTCCCCGCGAAAACCCCAGCGGATGCCGCCACCGAACGCGTGGCCGCCGTCGCACGCGAATTGGTCGAAACCTTTTACGAAGCTTGGAATCTGGAGCGCGCTTGCGCCCGCGCCGGCATGTCGCGCAGGCATTTCAGCAAGCTCTTTCGCGAGCACACCGGCCGGTCTTTTCTGGAACAACTCACCGTGCTGCGCCTCACCCACGCCGCTGATCTGCTGCGGCAACACCGCCACTCGGTCATCGGCGCCGCCTTCTCCAGTGGCTACAGCGACCTCTCACATTTCTACCGGCTGTTCCGCGCACGCTACGGCGAGCCGCCCCGGACGTGGCAGGAAAAAAGACACGGCACGGCCTTGCGCCCGCCGGGCTGAACCGACTTTCTCACTGCTGCTACCATGAAAATCATCCGTCACCTCACCCCTAGCGGACCCGCCTACGCCGCCTTGCAATCTGATGGCTCCGCCCGAGCGATTGCCGGCGATATTTTCGGCGACCACCGCGTCACCGACCAAACCGTCGCACCCGGCAAGCTCCTCGCCCCGATTGTTCCGACGCAGATCCTGTGCATCGGCCTCAACTACCGCCATCACGCGGCCGAGTCCGGGGCTAAAGTCCCCGAGCGCCCCATCCTCTTCGTGAAGGGTATCAACACGCTGCAAAACCCCGGCGACCCGATCGAGATTCCCACCCGGCTCGCCAGCCACGAGGTGGACTACGAGTGCGAGCTCGCCGTCGTCATCGGTAAACCCTGCAAGAACGTCACCCGTGAGCGCGCCCTCGACTACGTGCTCGGCTACACGTGCGCCAACGACGTCTCGGCGCGTGACCATCAGATCAAGCTGGGCGGCGGCCAGTGGTGCCGCGGTAAGTTCTTCGATACCTTCGCCCCGCTCGGCCCTTGTCTCGTGACGACCGACGACATCCCCAATCCCAACGCCCTCAAAATCGCCACGATCCTCAACGGCGAACGCGTGCAGGACTGGACGACCAGCGACATGATTTTCGACGTGCCTGCCATTATTGCCTACTTGAGTGGCAGCACCACCCTCGTGCCCGGGACAGTCATTCTCACCGGCACGCCCCACGGCGTGGGCATGGCCCGCAAGCCGCCGCTCTGGCTCAAGGCCGGCGACTCCGTGAGCATCGAGGTCGAAAACATCGGCACGCTCACAAACCCCGTCGTCAACGAAGCCTGACAGGGGCAAGATTGACCGCAAAAATCGGACCCACCGCGGTATAGCCACAAAGAACACAAAATCCGTCCGGCGGATGACACCCACCATGCCCCTATGGGGCACGAGCGAGCCCATCACACGTTTTAAATTTTTGCGTTCTTTGCGGCCAATAATCTGTTCCCCATGAAACACGTCCATCTCGACGCCGTCCCTTGGGCAGAGTGGAGTTCTCCGGGCGGCAAGTTCCACGGCTTCGGGCGGCAGGTCTCGGTGGCACTCGGCGCCGTGACCAACGCCACCCTCGCCAGCGGCGGCCATCCCTTCGACTTGGAAATCGGCCGGCTGCCGCCCGGAAAGGCGGGCGGGCCGTTTCACAGTCATTCCGCCCAGTGGGAGTGCTATTACATTATCAGTGGCGCCGGCGTGATGCGGCACGGCGACCAACGCCGCGAGGTGCGCGCCGGTGAGGCCATGATGCATCCACCGGGCAATGCCCACCAGCTCATCAACACGGGCGACACCGACTTGATCTATTATCTGCTTGCGGACAACCCGCCGACGGAAGTCTGGCACTACCCCGACAGCAACAAATGGGGCTTTAAACCCGGCGGCGGAATTTTCCTGCGCCAAGATGTTGACTATAACTTCGGCGAGGAAGACAGCCCCGAGTCCCGCTTGCCGCCAAAGCCACGGCCCGGTCCGCCCGAACAGTCGGCGCACTTTACCTGCCTCGACGACATTCCTTGGGAGCACCGGCAGTCACCGAAACGCCGCTACGAAAGCCGCTGCCGCGATATTTCTCTCGCTCTCGGGGGCATCCGCCACACCGGCGTGCAGGCCGCCGGACACCCGTTCGACCTGCAAATCCGTCGCATCGCACCCGGCGCCGCCATCTGTCCCTACCACAGTCATTCGCAGCAGTGGGAGCTGTTCGTCTTCACGGCGGGGCGGGGTATCGTGCGCACGCCCGAAGGCCGGCATGAGGTCGGACCGGGCGACATCGTGCTCCATCCGCCCGGCCAGCCCCATCAGACCCTAGCCGCTCCGGATTCCGAACTTGAGTGCCTCCTCATTGCCGACAACCCCGCTGAGGACCTTTTCCATTATCCGGACAGCGGAAAATGGGGCGTTCGCTCCCATGGAAAATATTTTCGCGTGACTGTGGCCGACTACTTTGACGGCGAGGAATAGGCCGGCGGCTTGACGGCCCGGCGACGTCCACCGCACACTCCAAACGCATGTCCATTCCCGCCACCCACGTCGACTATCCCGATGTCGTGCTCATCGGCAGTGGCATCATGTCCGCCAACCTCGGCGCGCTGCTCAAGCGGCTCGACCCGACGCTACGCATCCAGGTTTATGAGGCCGCCGACGAGCTCGCCTACGAAAGCTCCAACGGCTGGAACAACGCCGGCACCGGCCACGCGGGTATCTGCGAGCTGAGCTACACGCCGCGGCGCGAGGCCGACGGCACCGTGAAGATCCAAAAGGTCATCGATATCTTCCAAGAGTTCGAACACTCGCTCCAGTTCTGGGGCCACGCCGTTGCCAGCGGCATGATCGATTCGCCCAAGGAGTTCATCAACCCGGTCCAACACATCAGCTTCGTGCACGGCTCAGAACAGGTGGACTTCCTCAAGGCCCGCCACGCCGGCATGTCGGCGCACCATTTCTTCGCGTCGATGGAATATGCCACCGACCGCGCGAAGATCGGCGCTTGGGCGCCGCTGCTCGTCGAGGGTCGCGATCCCACCGTGCCGATCGCCGCCACCAAGATGGACGCCGGCACCGATGTGAATTTCGGCGTCGTCTCCCGCAAGCTCCTCGGCTGGCTCGCCCGACAGGCTGGCTGCGCCGTCGCCGCGAGCAACAAGGTCGTCGGCCTGACCAAGGCCGCAACGGGTTGGGACGTCACCGCCCGCGATCTGAAAACCGGCACGGAGCGGACGGTGCGGGCCAAGTTCGTCTTTGTCGGCGCGGGCGGCGGCAGCATCCTGCTCCTGCAGCTGGCCGGTCTGCCCGAAGCCAAGGGCCTCGGCGGCTTTCCCATCGGCGGCAACTGGCTGGTGTGTGATAACCCCGCGATCGTTGCCCGACACCAAGCCAAGGTTTACGGGCAAGCACTCGACGCCGCCCCCACCATGGCCGTGCCGCACCTCGATACCCGCATCCTCGACGGGAAGAAGACGCTCCTCTTCGGGCCCTTCGCCGCGTGGACAACGCGCTTCCTCCACCGCACCGGCAGCTGGACCGACCTCGTGCGGTCGGTGAAGCCCCACAATCTGATGACGCTCCTCAAGATCGGCGCCACCAACCTCCCACTCGTGCGCTACCTCGTGCAGCAAGGCACCCAGAGCATGGCTGGCCGCTTGGAAGTGTTGCGGATCTTTTATCCCAACGCGCAGGAAAAGGACTGGAAGCTGATCGACGGCGGCATCCGCGTGCAGGCCATTAAAAAGACCGACGGCGAGGCCGGCATCGTGCATTACGGCACGGAAGTTCTCACCAGCGCCGACAAATCTCTATCCGCGCTTTTGGGCGCTTCTCCCGGTGCATCTGTATCCGTCAACATCGTCCTCGCAGTGATCAAGCAGTGCTTCCCGCACCTCCTCACCTCGCCCGCCGGCGCCGCCCGCATGAAGACCCTGATCCCCACCTACGACGTGGACATCAAACAGCCCGCACACGCCGCCTTCTACCGCGAACAGGCGGCGAGAGCTTCCGCGCTGCTCCAGCTCTCCCAGTAGCGAGTAGCGGATAGTGGGTAGCGAGCATAGCAAACCTCCACCCTCTCACGCCCTGATTCTACCCACTACTCGCTACTTTCCCTTTCCCATGGCCAAAACCCTCTACACCGCCGCCGTCGATCTTGGCGCCACCAGTGGCCGCGTCATCCTCGGCGCCTGGTCAAAAAACAAACTCACGCTTACCGAGGCGCACCGTTTCCCCAACGCCTACCGTGAACTCGGCGCCCATTGTTACTGGGAGCTCGGCACATTCTGGGCCGAGGTCCAGACCGGCCTGCGCAAGGCCGTCGCCCTCCTCCCCAAGGGCGCCAAACTTTCTTCCGTCGGCGTGGACACCTGGGGTTGCGACCACGTGCTGCTCAACGACGACGGCCGCCTCGTCTTCCCGGCCCACGCCTACCGCGACAACCGCACGCAGGCCGGCCTCAAAAAACTCGCCACCCACGGTGCCGACCGCATCTACGCCGCCACGGGTATTCCCAATGTTTTCTACAACACGAGCCTCCAGCTCGCCGAGACCGTGGCCGCCTGCCCGGCCGTCACCGACCTCGCCACCCGCTGCCTCTTTCTCTCCGACTATTTCAACTACCTCCTCAGCGGCCGGATGGAGAACGAACTCACCATCGCCAGCACCTCACAGTTGATCGATGTCCACGCCAGCGGTGACTGGTCACGCGCGGCGCTCAACCACTTTCGCATCCCCGCCGAGTGGTTCCACACCCCCATCCGCGCCGGCACCAAGCTGGGCCGGGTGCGCAACTTTCCCGAACTTGCCGGCACCCAAGTCATCGCCGGCCCCGGCCACGATACCGCCTGCGCCTACGACGCCATGCCCGCAGCCGAGGATGGCAACGACCTCTTCCTCAGTTCCGGCACTTGGTCGCTAGTGGGTTTTGAGAGCGCCACACCCGTCCTCGGCCCAGAGGCCGAGAAAGCCCGCGTCGCCAATGAGCGCACCGGTGACGGCGGCTATCGTCCCCTGACCAATGTGGTTGGGTTGTTCCTGCTCGAGCAGATCATGCGCGACTTCAAGCAACGGCCTGAGACCGATCGGGCCTGGGCCAACCTGATCACTGCGGCGGAGAAACTTCCCGAGCCCAAGGCCTTCCTCGATTTGACCGACGCTGCGTTTACCAATCCCGACTCGATGAAAGCGGTGATCGATGCCCAATTGAAGAAGCGCAAGCTCAAGGCCCCGGCCAATCTCACGGGCTACACGCGCCTGATCTGCGATTCCATCGGCCAGGGTCACGCCAATGTAATGACCGCGTTCCAGCGGATGACGGGCAAGACCTTCAAGCGCATCCTCATGGTCGGCGGCGGTTCCAAGAATCGGCTACTCTGCCAAGCCACGGCAAATGCCGCAGGCATACCTGTGATTTCATTCAGTCTCGAAGGCACCGCCGTCGGTAACATTGCCCGCCAACTGATCGCACTCAAGGCCGTCAAGGACCTCAAGACCTTCCGCCGCCTCCTCTCCGCCGACCTCCAAGAAAAGACCTACCTGCCACAATAGAAAACGTTTAGCGCAAAGAAACAAAGACCCTAAAAACAGACTTTTATCCCTAGAAAGCCTACCCCTTTGTCTCTGAATTAGCATCGCGTTGCGCCTCGGCTTTTTTCCGGGCTATGCGTTTTTGGCGCAGTCGCATTAATGCCAGTGCACCAAAAGCGCCCATGGCAACAGGGCTCAGTGCACCGCCGCCACTCCCTCCTCCCGATGATCCCGCAGCTGCAACTACCGGCGGCGGATTGGGAGATGGCGTCGGTGGTGTGCTCGGAGGGGTGCCAGAAGTGGTAGTGATTGGGGTGGAAAACAGTCCCAGATTAGGTCGCCCGCCAAAACGGCTGCTGAAGGCCGGAAGCACGTAATCTAAATCGTTATTACCGACCCCAAACCAAGTAAGCAGGTCGCGGGCATATTCATCCACGGCCACTCCGGGAATAAGCCGGCCCTGGCCGGTGTCGATCGCCGCGAGATTCTGCAGATCAGGGTAGTAGCCGCTGGTCGCATCGCCGTAAACTTTGCCGCCGCCGACCGCACCGCCCATGACCATATGATTGCCACCCCAGGCGTGATCGGAGCCATTGCCGTTGGAGGTCAACGTGCGGCCAAAATCAGAGGCCGTAAAAAGCGTGGCCTTGTCGGCCATGCCAATTTCGTTGAGCGCCGTGGAGAAGAACCCCATCCCTTGGCTCACCGTGCGCAGCATCGCAAGCTGGTTGTTGATGACCTCATCGTGATGATCCCAGCCGCCGACCTGAATGAAGAAAATCTGCCGCTTGGCCCCAAGCTTGGCGTTGGCGGCGATGATCTTGGCCACCATGGCCAGACTCCCGGCGAGTGAATTACCCGCGGGGATTGCTGTGCTCAGTTCGATCCCGGTGAGTGCAGCGGTTAATTCGTAATAGGAATCAATCGCCTCGCGCGTGCTGTTGGCGTAGGTTTTCTCGAAGAGGCTCCGGAAGGTCTGATCCACGATGTTGTTCACGCCCGCGGATCGCGTCGCGGTCAGGTTATTGACCGCATTGGGATTGTAACCCGTGAGGGCCGTGGCCCCGGTGGAACCGACGGCATAGGTGAAGGCCTGCTGCCCGGTGAGAAACACACTCTGGCCCGAGAGCGAAATGTTCATCGACACCAGACTCGGGCTGTTCAGCGACTTGATAATGTCGGCCGCTCGTCCGCCCCAACCGATGGCGGTGCGCTGGTCGGGAACACAGGTCTGCCACTGCTTGATCTGGTCGGCATGCGAGTAGAGCGAGACGGGCAAATAGCGGCCGGCCTTGTAATCGGTCAGCGACATCGGTCGAACCAACGAACCAACGTTGGAGACAAAAGCCAGTTTACCTGCCGTGAAAAGATCACGAACCTCGGTCATCGACGGATGGATACCCAGAGTGCGACCGCCGAGGTTGCCCGGGGTGATCTGAAGCAAGGTGTCCTTCCCGAGGGCCAGATTGCCGCGCACCTTGGCGTAGGCCTCGTATTCACCGCTGGTCGTGGGCACGAGCATGTTGAAGGAATCGTTACCCCCGGCGAGAAATAGACAGACCAGCGCGCGGTAGTCATTGCCGGCGGAAACCGTCTGCGCGGCCAATGAGTTTGCCAGCCGCAGGGTAAGCAGCGTCGAAAATAACGCAGTGGAACCGACACCGGCACAACTCGCCTGGCCGATGAATTCGCGGCGGCTAATCAAACTGGGATCATTTGATAAACTCATGGGAGGTTTACTTGAGCACCGTGTAATCCGGCGACATGGAGATGAGGTAAACCGCCAAACGGGCCCTGGTGAGCCCAAGGGTATCGCCGGATGGCACCATGGCATTGGTCACGCTGTCGATCGCCGCAACCACCTTGGCGCGGGTTTCCGCACTGAGCGTGCCGTGGGTCAGCAGCAAATCGATATTGTCCACCAGTGCGTTCGTGTTACTGGCCAGCGCCGCTTGCGGTGAAAGATCGAGACTGAAACTACCGACATTCGCAGTATAGATCAGGGCGTAGATCCTATTGGGCGTATTGATGCCGAAGACAGAGTTCAGAATCTGAAACTCGGGTCCCACCAGACCGGCGTCGCCAATCGGGCCTGGAGGCTCGTAATCGGGCGAATAGAAGTTGAACACCGAGGGTGCCGAAAGGGGGAATTGTCCCAGCGCATCACTATTCACGGTTCCCAAATTGTAGGCCGGAAGGTTGACGGAGGGATTGTAGCGAAAGGCGCGGAGCAGATGGGTGATCCGCAGAAAGGGCTCTCGTAGTTTACCGTGCTCGGGGTCCACCAGATAAGCCAAACTGCGGGCCTCTTGGTCGAGCAGGATGGCCTTGATGATCGCCAACAAGTCACCGCGCTGGCCCTGGCCGTTGTTCGCAAACACAGCTGCAACGCGGCCGACGTAGCCATTGGAGGGGTTCGAAGTCACCAGGCGTTGGATGAGAAGACGACTGATAAACGGGCCGGTGTTGGGGTGTTCGACGAGGTTGTCGATGGCATCATTGACATCCTGCAGACCGGTCTGACCGGCAGGGAGCACCGGTTTGCGCACACCCGGATAATTGAGGAGGAATTTCACCCCCGGGTCATGCTGGAGATCCCACATCTTCATCGGCTGCGTGTAATTCTGAGGTCTGACCCGGGGGAAATCCGTGCGTCCTGTTCCTGTGCCGACTGCACCCGGGTTATTGTCCTCATCCGTGAAGCCGGTGTAAACGCGGGCGAATTCAGTAATCTGATCGTTGGTGTAGGATTCCGCAGCGCGACCGTTGGTCACAGATTGATAGGTGCCATCCTGATTCAGCAGATAGAGACCGATCGTGAAAAGCTGCATCACTTCACGGGCGTAGTTCTCGTCAGACCGGGTGCCCGTCTCCAAGTTGGCCTTGCGGTTCTGGTAATGCGTGAGGAAACGCCCCATCATGGGATGCCTGGTCACTTCGAGCAACAACTGGCGGAAACTCCCAAAGCTTCTTTGCAGCAACATGTCGTAATAACTACTGGAGCCCTCCAACGCATTGCTGATCGTCGCCGTGTTATCGGAAATGACGAATATCTGGCTCAGGGCATAGGCAACCCGCTGCCGCAGTTGGTCGTCGCCTGAAAGCATGACCTGATTGCGAAAACGGCGGTTCTGAGTGTTATTTATCTGCTCGAATTGGCCGGCGGCAAACGCGGCCACCACCAACGGGGCGGCCAGCGTGGGAGATTTGGCCACTTCGCGATCGATCCAAGCATTGTAATTGTAACCGAGACCGCGCAACTCGGCGATCGCCTCCGGCGATGGACCAAAGGTCGCTTGGGCGAGAAACCTCGACGCTTGTTCATCCAGGCTGAGCGAAGTGCTGGGCTGCACCGGCTGCCCTGACATCGACGTCATCAGAAATGCGATGAAAAAAACTACGCGCCAAGGACGGTCCATTGAGTAAAGGACGTCCACTCCAGACCTAAGGTTACCCCACGGTCAATATTTATAACATCGGCCGAATGAATGCCAGAACCTCCTCCCAAATGATCCCAACGTGCTTCAAGGGGCGCCCTATCGGAGCATATTCGATCCATTGAACAGGAGCACACTGAGACCGCGAAGAAAACACTCTGTCTTCAAAACTTGGGGATTTAGGTAGGGTCGGTTGTCTCAAACTGACCTGCTTTGCCATTGGACTGGATCTTGAACCGTGTCCCCAGGAATGTAGTCGATCCCACCGCCTGCAGGCCCCCACATTGATAGTTCAACCAGTTTTTTCGCGTGAACGACTCCATCAAGGAAATCGGCGCTTTCGAGGCCAAACCCAAGTTGTCATCTCTTCTCGCCCAGGTGGATATGGGCAGGAGCTTTTACATTACCCGGCACGGTTTCCGTGTGGCCGAGATCAAACCGGTCACGTTGCGCAAACCGAAGCGTAAATTCGGTAGCGGCAAGAGCTCGGTGCTCCCGATGGCACCGGATTTCGACGCGTCCTTGGACGAGTTTAGGGAGGATAACCCGCGAAGCTGCTGCTTGATACCCACGCGCTCCTCTGGTTTGCTAACAGCGATCCCGCTTTGTCCGGCAAGGCTCAGGTCAAGTTGGCCATTCAGACCCAGGAGGTTTTGGTTAATGACGCCCGCATCTGGGAACTCGCGATCAAGACGAGTCTGGGCAAACTGACCCTCGACCGTGAACTTGTGCGCTGGGTTGACTGTTTCATTATTGGCAAGGGGTTTACCCATCTGCCCATCGCACGATCTCATGCGCTTGGCGTGGCCGAAACTGCCTCCACCCCACCCCGACCCCTTCGACCACCTGCAGGCGGTCCATCGCATGCAGCAAAAATCACTCTCATGAGTCGCGACCCCGTTTTTGACACCTACGGCATCAAGCGTCTTTGGCCGCCGTAGCGAAACCCGGCACCGGAACGCATTCAGCATCCATTCGCCGTCATCACCATGGAGAATGGAGCCACGGCGCACACTGCCGACATGGATTTCACCCGACTGAAAAGGGGCAAGTGGCTCAACCCGTTGCTGGCACCCTCTGAGAGCACCGGAGCGCGTCACTGAT
>JBDNGL010000098.1:0-2888 GCA_041689285.1 Opitutaceae bacterium | reverse complement strand
CTCGGCCCGCCCGGGCCACGGCCTCCAGCGAGGCGGTGAGAGCGTGGTGAGTGCCGAGTCCTTTCATGCGAAAGACATCGCCGAGGAGGTTCTCACTGTGCACCCGCACCAAGGTCGGCTCCAGGCTAAGCGAACCCAGCGCGAGTGCGAGATGGTGGCGGTTGTCGAGCTTGCTGCGGAAGACATGCAGGGTGAAGTCGCCAAACTCCGAGGCAAAAGGCTGCGTGCAGACAAGCTCGACGAGATGATCGCGCTTAGCGCGATGCTCGATGAGCTGCGCGATGGAGATCATACGCAGGCCAAACTTCCGCTTGAACTCGCTGAGCTCGGGTAGGCGCTGCACGGAACCGTCGTCGTTCACCAGCTCGCACAGCACGCCACTCGGGTGCTGGCCCGCGAGGATGGCCAAGTCCACGGCGGCCTCGGTGTGCCCGGCGCGCTCCAGCACGCCGCCGGGTCGGGCGCGCAGGGGAAACACATGTCCGGGCTGCACAAGCTGCTCGGACCGGGCCTCAGAATCAGCGAGGATGCGGATGGTCCGCGCGCGGTCGTAGGCACTGATGCCGGTGGTGATGCCCTCGGCGGCGTCCACGCTCACGGTGAAATCCGTGCGCTGCACCTCGCGGTTCTGCTGCACCATCGGGCCGAGCCCGAGCCGACGGAGCTGGGGCTCGACCGTGGGCACGCACACGATGCCGCTGCAGTAGCGGATCATCATGTTGACCGTCTCCGGCGTGGCTTTGGACGCCGCCATGATGAGGTCGCCCTCGTTTTCCCGGGACTCGTCGTCGGTAACAATCACAAGCCGACCGGCCGCAATTTCCTGAATCGCGGACTCGACAGTATCAAAGACCTGACTGCTGGTGACGGACATCGGACCAAGGCTCACGCGGAGAGCGGGGTCTGTCAACGCGCCCGCAGCGGCCAGCAGGCAGCCTACTGCCGCATGTTCACCTGATAATTCTCCACGACCTCCCCGGCCTCATTCAGGAGCACGAGGTAGACGGTAAAATTGTAGGGCGGCCGGACAAACTTGGTGCCGGACAACGAAGTGCCATCACCCGAGGAATTGAGCACGGTGAAATCTTGGCCGGTCTTTTGGCTCGCATTCCAACGCGCCGTGGCGCGGGGCAAATTCAGCTTGGTAGGCTTTTTCTTTTTATCGTAGGCGGTGAGCTTGAAATTGCCGCCCACGACCTGCAGGCCGAAGAAAGTGCCGTTGGCCCGGGCCAGCTCGATGCCTTCGATGATCCCCATCTCGTCCTCGGGATTGGTCTTGGCTTCGACCTTCGCCGCCGGTTTTTCCTCGGCGGGAGCCGCCGCATAGGGTTTTTGCGACGGAGCGGGTTTGGGCTCTTCCCTCTCTTGACCCAGCACGCCACTGGAAGTGAGCACACAGAGGACGGCGAAGATTCGGGTTTTCATAACCCCAGCTTGCCTGTTGTGTGCGGCTTCGCAAGTCCCCGCTGCGCCCCACTCCATGGTCACCCACCGGTTCCCTTCACCCGCCGCTCCTTCCTGCAACTCACCTTCGATGCGCTGGCGGTCGGACTCCACGGCCCCGCCCTTTCCCGCATGTACACCACCCCCGCCGCCCCGTCCGCCCTCCCCGACCGCGTGCTGAGCACCGCCCAGGCGGAACTGGCCCTCGCTCTAGGCCATCATCCCCGCCCCGCGAAGATCGTGCCCGGCCTGCTGGCCGCCACCCCGGAGGCCCGCGCACTCGCAGCCGGGAACCACCTGCGCCTGACGCAGGTGCCGCCCGACCACGACGCCTTCGAGGTCCTCGTGCACGAGGACGCGGTCTTTGTGCTGGGCTCCACCCCGCGCGGCCTATTGCAGGCGGTCTATGCGCTCGGGGATGCGCTGGCTGCGGGTGCCACCCTCACGCCGGGCTTTCACCACCACGGCGCGTTGCATTTCCGCGAACGTATTTTCCACGCGCGCTTCGCCCCTTGGCCCGGCGAACGCGCCGACGTCCGTTTCATCAGCAGGCTCGGCGCGACCCACTGCCTCGTGTCCCACGACTGGCAGGGCTCGTGCCGCTCGCTGCAGGGCTACGTCACCAGCCCGGTTTTTCCGCAGGCCGTGGATCCCACGGAGGTCGTCGCCAACCACGCCGGCCTGCGCCGGCTGCTCGACGACTGCAACGACTACGGGCTCGGCGCGATGTTCTGGCTGACCGTGCTGCCCTGCCAGGGCGGACCATGGATCCCCGCAGCCCAGCGTGCGGAGTTCCTCACGCGCTTTCCCGCAGAGGTGCTGAGTGATTCCGGCACCTACGAGGGTCAGGTATTGTGCTTCAGCCACCCGCGTGTGCAGGAATTTTACCGCGACCTGCTCGTCCGGTTCTTCGCCGATTTCCCCGAGATCGAAACGCTGTTTCTGTTCGGCCTCGATTCGAGCGGCGAATTCTGCGCGCCGGAAACCTGCCCGCGCTGCCGCGGGCTCAGCCGGATTCAGCAGCGCGACCGACTCGTCTGTTTCCTGGTCGAGGAAGGCCGCAAGGTGCGCCCAGGCCTGCGCGTGCTGACCACCGGCTGGAAGTGGGACCGCGACGCGGACGCGTTCCTCAAGCACCAAGTCGCCCTGCCCGCGGCCAGCGGCGTCTACCTCGCGGCGCAGAAGGACGGCTGGCAGTGTGAGCGGCAGTCGCATGACTTCCTACGCGCCGCCCGCCAGATCTGCCGCGACCGCGGCCAGACCTTCATCGGCTACGACAATTTCCACTGGGGCGACGACACCGTGTGTCAACGCCCGCGTAGATTTGACCCACTAACGGCCGGATAAAAATGACCCACCCCCGCGTTAAAAAAAGCGGGGGTTTATTTGGTCTTGGTGCGCGGACCTCCTTTCGGGTTGGACTCCGACAGGGCGATGGAACCGGG
>JBDNGL010000097.1:0-7767 GCA_041689285.1 Opitutaceae bacterium | reverse complement strand
TCTCAACCGCATTTCCGATATCATTTTCTTCCGACCGCTCGCTAAGGACGACTTGGTGAAGATCATCGAGCTGGAACTCACGAAGTTCGCCCTGCGGCTGGCTGAGCGGAAGATCACTTTGGAGTTCTCCGCCGAGTCGAAGCTGCTCCTCATCGAGAAAGGCTATGATGAGAAATACGGCGCGCGCCCGTTGCGCCGGGCCGTCGAGCATTACCTTGAGGACCCGCTCGCCGAGTCCATCCTCCGCGGCGACGTGAAGGACGGCGAGCCTGTGCTCGTGGAGCGCGAAGGGGAGAAACTTATCTTCAAACAAAAGACGCCTCCCGCCACCACGGAGGTGGCGTCGTAAACGACGCCCCACCGTCGTTTATAAAAAACCCCGCCCCCTACGAATAAGGGCGCGGGGTTTTCTGTTCGTCCACACCAAGGTGGACGAGCAAGCGAGGGACGACCGAGTGGAGGCAGCCTAACGTTTTGCCGCTCGTGCCCTCCGCTAGCTCGCCTGCTCGCCTGCGAACGTCAAAGATTAGCCCCGCCGCTGCTTGGCGTGGGCCGAGTGTCCATACGGATCGTGACTGACGTGATCTCCGGATTTGGCGCCCTGTTCGGCCCCGTCTTCATTTCGTAGCGATGACCAGAATACCCACAATCATGAGAGCACCCCCCGAGATCGTCCGAAGAGTCATGACCTCCTTTAAAATGAATGTCGCCAGCAGAATGGCGACGAGGATGCTGCCCTTATCGATCAGCGCGATGGTGGAGACTTCGCCGTCCTTCAGCGCCTTGTAGTAAAATATCCACGATGCGGTGGTCGTGACGGCCGATAAGCCCAACCAGAGCAGGTTTCCCTTTCTGATTCCATCGAGTGTATTTAGCGGAACCGTTAGGAGCGCAAATCCAAGCACGAGGACGCAAACGAAGGCAGTGCGGATCGTTAGCCCGAGTTCTCCCGAGATGCCAACAAGACCCTTTTTGGCGATAACCGCGGTAAAGCCGGCGAAGAACATCGAAATCAGAGCGTAGATTATCCAAGTCTTCATTTGTTACCTACGGCCCAAGCTCAGCGCCGGCGGCCACGAGGCGCACCGATTGCCGCCGCCGCGGGCTACAGCGCATGGTTGTCGGGCGACGTTCGCCGCGGGAGATATGCATCAAGGCTGTTTGTCTGCGAAGCGGCTTAAGCGGTTAGATAGAATGAAGAAGGTGGGCGCCCAAAGACCCACAAAAATACCAAACCTCTCGGCGTGCGCCTGCGAGTCCGGGGTAGTGCCACCGGTAAGAAACCAAATGGCGATTGATCCCACGATCGAGGCGAAGCCGAGATAGAAACAAATACTACTGAGTTGGTTGTGTCGGGTGGATTTCATATGCTTTATTTTGTTATGGGTTTCCGGGTGAATCGTGGCAGGCGCCTTGGTGGGCTCATCCTACCCGTCTCCCTTTACGTGTCTATCTTAATGCTTAAAATAGGACACCGGCGTTCCCCACCGCGTCCGTCGAGATTTACCCCAATGCCGGGCATCCGGTCCTCGGCGAAGCATCGTCAGCTCGGTTTTCAGAACACAGGAACCAGATTCAATAAAGGCTGACTGAAATTTAAAATGAGCGGGCTGCCTGAATTGCAATCCGAGGATTGCTGGCGGGCTTGGCATTGGTTCTAGATGTGCCCGATGTCTTCCTCCCGTCTGGTGATTGCCTGTGCCCTAAACAACAATCTTTGGCGGTCCCTGCCAGCAGTTGCCTCCATTGTGACCTGCGGCGCAGATCCGGCGGAGGCCATTAGACTGGCGCAGCCGGGTGATGCCGTGGCGCTGCTGGCGGACCAAGTCTCTCCGGGTCCGGTGATTTTGGATGCCGCGTGGTGGCGGCAGGCGAAAGAAAAGGGTCTGCGCATATTCATAGAATATCCCTTCGTGCCACCTGGTCCTGTGATCGGTCTGCCCATGGAGGATGGTGACTTGCGCGGGGTGGTCGCGAGCGACTTTTTCGGAGCGAACCTTTCGCCACTGCGAATAGTTGGACTCAATGGCTGCATCCATGTGTCGGCGACGGCGGAACAAACGCACTTAGTGCTGGCCCGGGTGGTGGGAATGGACACGGCGGTATTTGGCCTGCCGAGCACACCGATCGTGCCCCTGCTGTTTGAAGCCGACGCGGGGAGGCTGTTGGTCGCGACCGCTTCGCTCAGCCAGTTTGTGACGGGTCGAAGTATGCCCGCGGCGGCGTGGACGAGTGTCTGGCGGGCGATTCTGCGTTGGCTGTTGCCCGACACCGCACCACTGCCGGAATTGGGCTGGAGCGAAAGCGTCCGAGCCAGCTTTGGCCGGGGCGAGCCGTTGCCGCTGGCGGTGGCCCGACAGGCCCTGCGCCGGGCCACTGATTGGGTGAGCGAGGCCCGGTTGTTGCGCCATGCGGACTGGCCCGAAGAACTGCGGGATCGTTCCTTGGTCTTCAACACCGTGAGGGAGAAACCGGGCTCCGACCGCCCTTGCGGTGATGGCTCACTGGGGATGCTGGAAGGGTTTAGCTCCACTATTCGCGCGGACGGGAGCCAACCGGTGCGCTACGCGGTGCGGTCAGACTGCATGGGTGAGATGGCAATGATGCTGAGTTTCGATGCGGTCCTCAACAACCGGCCCGGCCATGCGGCCATTGCCGCCAACCTCCTCGATTTTACTTTGCTCAATTCGGACTTGGCCTCCGGCGCCGGTCCGCGGATGGATCCCGCCCATCCGGCGCACGGTCTGATTGGTTGGGCTCTCGACAAACCGACGACCTTTGGGGGCGATGATAATGCTCGGATGCTCTTGGGGGCGTTGGCGGTTTGCGCGTTGCAAAAGGAAAACCGCTGGATGGATGCGATTCTGCGCTGCCTCTTGGCCAACTTGCGCTTGACCGGAACCTGCGGGCACCGCCGTAGCTGCATGGAATTGCCGGATATCGAAACCCAGGGCTGGAAACACTATGGACGTGAAGCCCACGTCGAAAACACCATGCATATGCAGGGTTGGCTACCGGCGTGTTACCTTTGGGCGTATGCACGCACCGGGTTCGCTCCCTTGCTCGAAAGCAGTTCGGCCGCTTTCCGGACGCTCATGGCCGCTTATCCCGAAAAATGGGAATGGGTCAACGGCAGTGGTTCCCTCGAACTGGCCCGCGCGCTCCTCCCGCTGGCTTGGCTGGTGCGGGTGCGGGACACGCCGGAGCACCGAGGCTGGCTGCACCGCGTGGCGACGGATCTGATCGCGTTGCAGGACGACTGCGGGGCGATCCGTGAAGTCATTCGCATTGGAGGAGGGGCCTACAAGAATTGCATTGCCACCGGTAATTCGGCCTATGGCACCTGCGAGACCACTTTGATCGCGCGCGATGGGGATCCGGTGTCTGATTCGCTCTACACCTGCAACTTCGCCCTGATCGGCCTGCACGAAGCCTATGCGGCCACCGGGGAAATGGCTTATGCGCAGACGGCGGATCGGTTGGCGGATTTTCTTTGTCGGATTCAAACCCGCTCGGAGACGCATCCCGAACTCTCCGGCGCGTGGTATCGAGCTTTCAATTTCCAGCGCTGGGATTACTGGGCCTCTAACTCGGATCATGACTGGGGGCCCTGGTGCCTGCAGACCGGTTGGACCCAGACATGGATCGCCAGCGCATTGGCCTTGCGTGAGAAGAAAACTTCACTCTGGGAATTGTTGCAGCAGGTGAGCCCGGGCCATGACTTCGAGAGGGTGCGGGGCGAAATGCTCACGCCCTGAGTGGGAGGCATCCGCATTTCAATTTGCCAACCGGCGATGACATAAACGTAGATCGTCAGAAGAAGCGTTACGCACCAACATGAAGATTCTCAGCTGCAATTTAAGAGGTTTCGGCGAAAGCGATGGTCCTGATGCGTGGGTCCACCGAAAGGAACTGTGCCTTGATGTAATCAAGTCAGAAAACCCGGATGTCATTTCATTTCAGGAATTGGAGCAATTTGCCGATATCACTGCGGCTTTTCCGGAATACGCCTCTTACGCGATGGCTGATGAGCCTTGTGGAAGACGCCCGATGAACGCCATTTTCTATCGTCGAGACCGGTATACGAGGCTCTCGGCCGGGGGCTACTGGTTGTCAGAAACGCCGCACGTAGCCGGGTCGAAATCATGGGATAGCGCGTGTGTGCGGCTCGCTAACTGGATTCGACTGGAAGACCTTGCCGCCGGCAAGGAATTCAGGGTGGTCAATACGCACTTGGATCATATCGGCCAAGTCGCCCGGGAACGACAGGCAAAACTCATCGTTGAGGACGCGTCCGCTTACCCAGAGCATTACCCTCAGATCCTCACGGGGGACATGAATTGTGATACCAAAAATAGAGCCGTTGATAGCTTCAAGGCAGGGGCCTGGACCGATACCTATGGCACCGTGCACGGGACCGAAGACCCTGGGCATACTTTCCACGAATTTCTGGGACCAGATTTCAAGTCCGCCATTGGGAAAATGGACTGGATCTTCGTGCGGGGAAGCATCAAGGCGGTTGACGCGGCGGTGATCAGGGATGCCCGCGACGGAAGCTTTCCTAGCGACCACTATTTTGTCAGCGCCACTCTCAATGTATGAGAATCAGGCGGCCACGGCGAACTAGGCACTGCAGGCAGCGCGGTGAACCGTGCGCCTGAGTTCGCGTTGTTAGTTTTCCGCGCTGGGCGGTGATTGCTTCCCCATGAGTTCTTCCACAAGGCGTCCACAATACCACTGCATGCGAGGTAGATGAAAAGGGCCTTTCCAGGTGTTTCCTTTTAGTCGCGTCGAAATGCGACCATCGCGGTGGGCGTAGCCGAACCATTCGCCATGCACGGGATCGGCAAATACGCGCTGCGACCAGTCGTGCACCAGCGCATGCCACTCGGCATATTTCTCCGCGCCCGTCAGCTGGTGGGCAAGGAGCGTGGCAATTTCAGCTTCGTTATGTGGCCACCAGAATTTCATCTCGGCCCAGTATTCCTGCACCGGGAGGTCATGCAGGTCGGTGAAGTAGAGGATACCGCCAAACTCACGATCCCAGCCGCGCGCCCACATGCAGTCAAGAATGGCCAAGCCTAGTTTCAGTAACCGGGAGTCATTCCCACGGTGTTTAGCCTCATGCAGGATGAACCATGCGCATTCCAGAGCGTGGCCTGGATTCAGGGTTCTTCCGTCGAAGTGGTTGAGGACAGCCCCGGTGGGGCCGACCACTTCCATCAGGGCGTTGTGTTCGGGCTTGTAGAAGTCGCGCTCAATTTCCGCCACCGAACGGTCAATCCACTGGGTGCAGGTAGCCCCCCTCACGTTGCTGTCACCCAGCAGGCTCCGCACTTCCTGGGCCGTCGCGATGGTGATCATGTGCGGGGCCACTCCTTTCATGGGGCGGGTTTCTGGATTCGTCTTGGCCGGCATCACCCCGGGTGTGAAACTGTGATGCAGGTAAGTCTCGAAATAGCGAATCGCTTGGATGGCGTGCTGCTCACTGTCGGTGGCTTTTGCGTAAGCGGCATGGCCGATGGCCGCGAAGCACTCACTGTAAACGTAACGCCGCATCCGTAGTGGCCGACCTTCTCGGGTCACCGTGAAGTAGAGTTTACCCCCGGGTCCTCGGCAATAATCTTGGACGAAATCGAGACAATGCTTCGATGCCGCCAGCCACTCCGGACGTTTTTCGACCGTATTGTAAAGGGTGGCGAATGTCCAAGCCGCCCGGCCCTGCAACCAAACGGCCTTGTCGGTATCGATGACCGAGCCATCTTCCGACAAGCCGGTCAGCAGTCCTCCGTGCTCGCGGTCCAGACCGTGGCGCATCCAGAATGGAATGACGCTCTGGAGGAGTCCGTCACGATATTCGCGGTGCAGTGTCTCAAGCTTGAAGGAGGGGATCATTTTTTAGAAGGGAGGGCATCAATCAACGACGGTTGGACTGCGGATACGCGGTGAGACTTCACCGTTGGTAATAATAAAATGGGCATGCTATTTCGCCAAAGACGTCGTCACGGCAACAAGCGGCCCGTCATGAGTCCCGGAAATTTTCCCAAAGTGGCCGCCACGCCCGGGCCGTTGGCTTGAGGCAGGTGTTGAACGAAGCCGCTATGCGGCGTGGGGTAAGGGACGGTTGCTGGTTGGCGGGAGGCAATGGGTATAAGTGTGAGGGCGTGGGGTTCGTAGGCAAGAATGGGCAGTGTGAATAAAACACATCCACCCAGAAGGGCCGCAATTTTCGTCGTCATCGGCACCCCTGCCGCGTCAGGCACGGGCTCCGCCGATCGGCCCGCGTTGAAGACGATCATGAGCATGAGACATGGCATGCACCCGCGCACGACCCGGGCAGCCACCGCTTTGCGCGCGATCATCAGCTGGACCAGAAAAGATCGGCAACACGGCGCGGTGGTAACTCCAATTAACGTCCACGTCATGGCCGGCTAAATGATCCGCGCGATCCCCACGCAGTAAAGAAGCCGCAGGCATGGTGGGCGGCATCCCCGCCACCAACATAAAGCGCATAAGGGCTGCTCACGCCTCCCGTAAATCAGGGCTTGGAGCCCTCAGCTTGTCGAACGGGCTTGTTCAACCGGGGTCCCGATTCGCGCTGCGGCGAATCAGAACCCTCGGCGTCGGGCGGTTTGGTTGTCTTTGCTTTCCTTTGCCTTCCCTTTTGAATCGCACGTAGATCTTCCGATCGTCGGGTTGGGCACGCCCATTCTCTTAATGACGGTAGTCGTCGACAATCCTCCGGATCACTTTTTCCGGCATCGCCGCTGAACTCGCAAAACGAATGCAACTCTTGCCGACGTCTAGTCCTTTCAGATCTGCCTTATACCTCTTCACCAACTCGGGATCCGCATAGATAGAAAAGTAATTCTTCTGAGCATTGAACGCGAACATTCGACCACCGAACTCATAGGTCGGCATCCCGAACTTCATGCTGCCGGTCATACTAGGATGAACCGCGCGCACTATCGAATCGATCAACTCAATGACGATACGCTGCTCCTCCGAGAGTGACTTCACATACTCAACGATCGTCGTGGCTTTGGATTGCATGGTTCGTCCTACTTTGGCCAACGTTAGAGGTCAGACACGAATCGCGGCGGCGCAGAATGTGTGGCTCGGAGCACATTTCGTGACAGTGCGGTTCGTGTCTGTAGTGACCGGTTAGCCGTCGTTTTTATTTACGGATTTAGTAATCGAGGCTTCAATTAGACGGTGTAGCTCGTTTCTGTCATATGCTTTTTTTGCTTGAATATGGAGAATCGGCAGAGCTGCAGATGCGAAGACCGCATCAACAAATGAATCACGTGCAATTCTGTCTTCTTCTTCGTGGGAACTGTCGTCTAACTCAATACCAAGGATTGGTTTTCCGTCGCTTTTCTGGATAAATAGAAAATCCACGTGCTTCGATGTGATTCGATTTAATGCACGCTGGCGATCACCTCGTGCCAGTCCTTTTTTAATTCCGAATATGTCGGCCAATCTAACTTTGGATGCGATGCCAATTCCTTCATAATCTAAAGTCTCAAGAACACCGAGGAAAGAGCGCTCTGCTGGTGTAAACAGCGACTTTTTGAGATAGTAAACATCCGGTTTAATACCGGTTTCCTGATTGCCTGCTTTTGCCTTAAGGGAACTCCTAAATTTTACAACTAATTGCTGGACAACGTGATAAAATGTGCGTATCTTGTATCTCGATGAGCATGAATCAATATACGTTCTTCGGTGATCACGCGGCGCTGGAGTCATTGACGCAGCACGGGGACC
>JBDNGL010000096.1:0-9577 GCA_041689285.1 Opitutaceae bacterium | reverse complement strand
TTCCGGCAGGCACTGTCCCTAGCGATCAACCGTCAGGAAATCATCGCGGCGGTATTCAATGGCGTCGGCGAGCCGGCGCAAAATGCCCCCGGTACGGAATCCGCCTACGGCAACGAGCGCCATTTTGACAGTTTCACCGCGTTTGATCCCGCCCGGGCCAATGCGCTGTTCGACCAACTGGGGCTTGCACAGCGCGATCATGAAGGCTACCGCACCTTTCCCGACGGCTCGCGGATGACGTGGTTTCTCAATATCACGGAAAGTTATCCTCCGGACACCGCGCAGATGGTCGCCGTGCAATGGACGGATGTCGGCATCCGCACCATCGCGCAGATTCATCCGCGCACGCTCTGGCAGGTGAAGCAGGCGGCGCGCGAGCACGATTTCACCTTCTGGCCGGGACTGGAGGAATATCTCCCGATGCTGGATCCGCGCACCTATGTGCCGACCAACAATTCTTCTTTTTTCGCGCCGGAGTGGGGGAATTGGTATCGGTTTGGCGGCCTGCGTGAGGCGGCGGTGGGCACACTCCAGGGTCCGCCCGTCGGACATCCCGCGCGCCGGGCGATGGAGCTGTATGGTCTCGCGCAGATCGCTCCCACCGCAGAGGCACGGTTGCGCTATTTTAACGAAATTCTGGAGATCGCCACGGACAACGTTTGGAACATCAGCATCGCCACGCCGCCGCCGCAGTTGGTGGCGGTGAAAAATGGATTTCGCAACGTGCCCGATGCCATCCTCTCGGGCTTTTTTTTCATGACTCCCGGCAACACGGGGATTGAAACCTATTTTTGGGATGAGCCCGGCGATTCCGCGGCGATGGTTGCCCGGATCCAAAATTCCATCGCGAATCCCTCCACTTTCCCGAATAGTAGCGGTGACGCTGCCGGAGCCGTCGCCACCAGCGTCGGAGGTCGCGTGCTGGCCTGGGGCCTGTGGGGTCTGCTGGGGCTTGGTTTTGTGATGCTGGCCGCCCGGCATCCCTTTGTGTGGAGGCGCCTGCTCACGCTTGGGCCGACGCTCTTGGTGATTTCGATCATTGTTTACGTGATCGTGCAGCTGCCGCCGGGTGATTTCATCGTGTCGAAAACCGCGGAATTATCGATGAATGGCGATCCTAACGCGGCGGCGCAGCTGGAGGACATCCGTAAGAATTTCCATTTGGATGAGCCCGCGTGGCGACAATACCTGCGCTGGATGGGCTTCAAGTGGTTCATCACGTTTGATCACACCGACACGGGGCTGCTGCAGGGCAACTTCGGGCGGTCGATGGAAAACAATCTGCCAGTGAACGAGGTCCTCGGCGACCGCATCGCGCTGACTTTTGTGATTTCGATCCTGACGATCCTGTTCACTTGGATCGTCGCGCTGCCGATCGGCATTTATTCTGCGGTCAGGCCCTATACCGTGGGCGATTATGTGCTCACCCTGATCGGATTTGTCGGCATGTCGGTGCCGCCTTTTCTTTTTGCGATCGTGCTGATGTATCTCAGTTCCGAGTATCTGGATATCGCGGTGTCGGGCTTGTTCAGCGCGCGCTATGCGTCTGATCCCGTCTGGAGCTGGGGCAAGCTTGTCGATCTGCTGCAGCACGTTTGGGTCGCCGTGCTGGTGCTGGGCGCTGGCAGCACAGCGGTCATGATCCGTGTGATGCGTGCCAACCTGCTCGACGAATTGAAGAAGCCCTACGTGGTCGCGGCCCGGGCCAAAGGCGTGCGACCACTCAAGCTACTGCTCAAGTATCCGGTGCGGATGGCGCTCAATCCGTTTGCCTCGGGCCTCGCGAGTTTGTTTCCGCAACTGGTTTCCGGCGGCGCGATCGTGGCACTGGTGCTGAGCCTGCCGACCGTTGGGCCAGTGCTGTTGCAGGCGCTGCTCAATGAAGACACTTACTTTGCCGCCTCGATGCTGATGGTCCTGAGCGTGCTCGGGGCCGTGGGCACGCTCGTCAGCGATCTCGTGCTGCTGTGGCTCGATCCGCGCATCCGCTTGGAAGGGGGCCAATGAGCGCCGCGCCCGCAGTCCACACCGAGGGGGTGCTTTCCCCGTGGGAGCTAACGCTGCGCCGCTTCGCCCGCCACAGGCTGGGGATGGCATCGTTTTTCCTGCTCGTGGTGCTCTATGTGATGGCGCTGGGTTGCGAGTTCTTCGCACCGACCACGCCCAATTGGCGGAACCTAGCCTACTCGTATTGCCCGCCGCAGCCCGTGCATTTTTCTTGGACGGACGGATTCTATGTGCACGCGATGCAGCGCTATGATGACCCCGTCACTTTTGCGCGCAGCTACACGAGCGATCGGTCGGTGCGCGTGCCGCTGGGATTTTTCGTGCGCGGGGAAACTTATCAGCTGTGGGGCCTGTTCACGCTGGACCGGCACTTGTTTGGCATCGACCGCGACGCGTTGGCGGCGGCCGGTCTGCCACCCGAGGCGATCCCGGTCTTTTATCTGCTGGGCTCCGACAAATATGGGCACGACGTGCTCAGCCGTCTGATTTACGGCGCGCGCATCAGTCTCTCAGTCGGAATCATTTCGATCATCGTGACCTTCATCCTCGGCGTTGTGCTCGGAGGAATTTCCGGCTACGTGGGCGGCGGCTGGGACAACCTGATTCAACGCGTGATCGAAGTCATTAATTCGCTGCCGCAGCTGCCGATCTGGCTCGCGCTCGGCGCGATTTTTCCGGCGGAGTGGTCGCCGCTTACAGTGTATTTCTGCGTGACGATCGCGCTGAGCCTGATCGGGTGGACGGGCCTCGCCCGCGTGGTGCGTGGCAAGATCCTTTCCCTGCGCGAGGAAGACTATGCGGTGGCGGCGCGGCTATTGGGCGCCAGTCATGCGCGCGTGCTTTTCCGCCACTTGGTGCCGGGCTTCACCAGCCACATCATCGTCTCGCTCACGCTGAGTGTGCCCGGCATGATTCTCGGCGAGACAGTGCTCAGTTTTCTCGGTCTTGGCCTGCGCCCGCCGATCGTGAGCTGGGGCGTGATGCTGCAGGACTGTCAAAACCTGCAAACGGTGGGGAACTACCCGTGGTTGCTCGCGCCGGTCTTGTTCATTGTGCTGACGATTCTTTGCTTCAACTTTGCGGGCGACGCCATGCGTGATGCCGCCGATCCTTACTCCTCCCGCTGATGGCCGTTCCTGATAAAATTTTCTCCACGAACGCTTCGCCAAATATTTTGGAGGTCGAAGACTTGCGCACGCATTTCACCACTGACGACGGCGTGATGCTGGCGGTGGATGGCGTGAGCTTCAATGTCGGGCGTGGCCGCACACTCGCCCTCGTCGGCGAAAGCGGCAGCGGGAAGAGCGTGACGAGCCATTCGATTTTGCGATTGATCCAGCCTCCCGGGAAGATCGTGGGTGGCCGCATCCTGCTCCGTTCGGCGCGGCTCGGTGACATCGACATCGCGCGGCTCAACGAGCGTTCGCCGATGCTCTACCGCGTGCGGGGCGGAGTGGTGAGCATGATTTTCCAAGAACCGATGACGGCACTTTCGCCGGTCCACACGGTGGGCAACCAGATTTGTGAAGCGATTTTGCTGCACCAACCCGTCAAGGCCGCCGCTGCCAAGGTGCTGGCGATTGACATGCTGGACAAGGTGGGGATTCCCGATCCGGCGCACCGCTTCCAGCAGTATCCGCACGAACTTTCCGGCGGCATGCGTCAACGCGTGGTGATCGCGATGGCGCTGGTGTGCCGGCCCGAATTGTTGATCGCGGATGAGCCGACGACGGCGCTCGATGTTACCGTGCAGGCGCAGGTGCTCGGTTTGATCCGCAGTTTGCAGCGTGAGATCGGCTGTTCCGTCCTCCTGATCACGCACGACTTCGGGGTGGTGGCGCAGATGGCCGATGAGGTGGCGGTCATGAACCGCGGCCGTTTGGTGGAGCAGGGCTCCGTGCGCGCCGTTTTGAAAAACCCGCAGCATGCCTACACGCAGGCGCTGCTTGATGCGCTGCCCAGTCGCCGCGCCGCCGGCCGATGAATGCGCCAGCCAAAGCCGACGCGCTCCTTGCCGTCACAGGATTGAGCAAACATTTCCCGGTAATGAGTCGCGGGTTCCGGCCGCGTCCGGTGCGGTTGATTCGGGCGGTGGACGCCATCAGTTTCGAGCTGGCGGCCGGGGAATCGCTCGGGCTGGTCGGCGAAAGCGGTTCGGGCAAGACGACGACGGCGCGCTGCATCCTGCGAGCGATGCAGCCCACGGCGGGCGCAGTGATCTTTCGTCGCGAAGGGGCGGCGCCGATGGACTTGGTGAAACTGACCGACCGCCAACTGAAGCCGCTGCGCCAGCACATGCAGATGATTTTCCAAGATCCTTTTTCGTCACTCAATCCGCGCATGACGGTGGGGGACATTGTGGCGGAGCCGTTGCGGCTGCACGGGCTCGCGCGGGGTTCCGCTTGCGATGAGCGGGTGGTGGAAATGCTGCAACGCGTGGGGCTGGAGGCGGATCACCGCGTGCGCTACCCGCATGCTTTCAGCGGCGGTCAGCGGCAGCGCATCGGCATCGCGCGGGCGCTGATCATGCGCCCGGCGCTGGTGGTCTGCGATGAGGCGACTTCAGCACTGGACGTTTCGATGCAGGCGCAGGTGCTCGATTTGCTCAAGGAACTGCAGCAGGAGTTCCGCCTCACCTACCTCTTTGTGGCGCACAACCTCGATGTCGTGCGCAATTTCTGCGATCGCGTCGCCGTGATGCGGCATGGGAAGATCGTGGAGCAAGGGGAGACCGCCCGGTTGTTTGCCGACCCGCAGCACCCCTACACGCGGCTGCTGCTGTCCGCCGTGCCTTCGCCCGATCCCGACGTGCCGATGAATTTCAACGTGGGCGAGGAACTGGCCAAGCTGGACGAAGCCGCCGCGGGCGCCGCCGACGGCTTCAGTTCACCGGCTCGAGCTTAGAGTAGTCACAGCCGATGAACAGCCCGTCGTCACGGGCGAACTTCTTCATGTAGTCCTCGCGCGGCACGACTTGGGTGGCGGCGCTACGGTAGTGGAATTGCAGGGCGCGGCGGCGCAAAGTGGATTTATTGGCCGGCGTTTCGTGCGGTAGCAACCCATCGAAAATCATCATGCCGCCGGGCGGCAGCTCAATGGCCACGGCATCGGCGGGGTTGACCTCCTCGGTAGTGATTTCGCAGTCCACCTTGGACCAGTAGTGTTGGCGCGGTCCCGTGCGGTGGCCTCCGGGAATGACGTGCATGCAGCCGTTGTCCACCGTGGCGCGGTCGAGCGCGATCCACACGCCGGCGACGCCGTCGAACCGGTTCACGGCAAAGTAGGCGAGGTCCTGGTGCCAGGGTTTTTCGGCCCCGATGCCGGCGGGTTTGCAAAGTGCCATGCTGGAGTAGGGCAGGTAGTCTTCGCCGAGGACCGCACCCAGCAGGGCGCGCAGCTTCGGGTGCTGGTGGGAGATATAGTCGTAGATCGGGAGCTCGAGATCGAAGGATTGGAATTTACGGATGTTGTCCGCGAGTTCGTCGAGCCGGTCGGGGTGGGCTTCGTAGTCGCCCTCGACTTGAAAATGGAAATCTGACGTGCGGCTTTTGAACAGCATGCCACGACTGTTCTTCACTTTTTTGCCGGAGTCTTTGTAAACGTGTTCGGTGACCTCCTCGTTGAACGCGTATTTGTGCACGAGCGCGTTGATGCCCTGGGAGGCCTGGCGCACTTCGTCAGGGCTCAAAACGTTGAGAAAGGCCAGATAACCGTCCTCGCGATAGCGTGCGACCATGGCGGCGTCGGGCTGGTTCGGGAGGGTGGGGTAAAGATTTACCGTCTTTGTGTTCATCGCGCACCACCCTAACAGGGTTACGCCTATAAATAAATGGACGGATTGCGCCTACTTTTATACTTATCGCGCATGGTTCCATTATCCTTGGCCGAAGTCGCCGCTAACGGTCGGTTGAAAATTACGCCGCCGGTGGGGATCATCCGCTGCGAGCCGGTGTGGGAATTCAGGCCTTACCGGCTCGCCGATTTTTTGCTGTGGTGTGTGCTGGATGGGGTGGGCACGGCTTGGGTGAAAGACCGCGAGCTGCCGTTGCACCCGGGCACGTGTTTGCTGCTCGAACCGGGCTCGGCCCTGACCGCCACCCACGACCCTAAGCGCCGGCTGCGGGTTTTTTACCTGCATGCGGATATTTTCACTGCAGAGGGGCCGCCGCTGGATGGTGCGACCGTGGCACTGCCGTCGCTCCCGGTGCTGGTGAACGATCTATCCGTGTTCGAACCGCTGGCGCGGCAGGTGGTTGAGGGTCATGCTGCCCGCACCGACGTGGGCCGGCTGCAACGCGACCTTGCGCTGCGTTTGATCCTCCTACAAATTCACGAGGCGGCGCAGACGCATCCGGCACGTAGTGACGGTTCGAAGCTTGCGGCCGTGCTGCTGGCGGTGAAGGAGAATCCCGGTCGGCCTTGGACCGTGCCGGAGATGGCCGCACAGGCGGGACTGTCGGTTTCGCAAGCGGCGCGGCGGATTCGCGAACTCACGGGTCAGAGCCCGCGCGAATATGTCATCCGCGCTCGCATCGAACGCGCCCGTCGGCTCATGCAAGAGTCGGCGCTGAGTCTCAAACAGATTGCCGAGACTTTGGGCTACACCGATGTGTATTTTTTCCACCGTCAGTTCAAGGCCGTGACCGGCGTGACCCCAGGGCAGTGGCGGGTCGAAACAGGCCTTGGATAGGACCAGAACTACGCGCAAAATTTTCTTTAGTGTGTTTTGGCGGTGCTGGCGTCATAGAAACGGCACCGACCATTCCCATGGTTGGGACCCATTTCCCTTGCTTCCCGCCGACCCGAAATCCTCCCGCTGGTTTGATGCGCAGGTGCAACCGCACGTGCCCATGCTGCGGGCGTGGCTGCAAAGCCGTTTTGGTCCGGGCTGCGAGCTGGATGATATCCTGCAGGAGGCGTTTTTGCGGGTGCTCAAGGCGCAGCAGGAGCAGAAGCTTCAGTCGCCGAAAGCCTTTCTCTATGCCGTGGCGCGCAACCTGGCCCTCGATCAGGTGCGCCGCGCCCGCGTGACCGGTCCCGGCGGCTTAGTGTCTTTGCACTCCCTCGACGTCATGGAGGAGAGCGAAGGCATCCCCGAGACCGTCGCTCGAAATCAAGAACTCGAATTTTTGACCCAAGCCATCCAATCCCTGCCCGACCGCTGTCGCCAGATATTTACCCTGCGCAAAATCTACAACCTTTCCCAAAACGAAATCGCCAATCGACTGGGCATTTCCGAGCACACCGTCTCGGCCCAGCTCACTATCGGCGTCCATAAATGCACTGAGTTTTTCGCCCGTCATCGGCGCGAAGCCCGGGCCTGAACCCCATGTCTGCCCACCCCTCTTCAATTCCCGCAGACGCACAGCGACGCATCGAACTCGCGGCGGCCGAGTGGCTGGTCAAACACGACCGCGGCTTCACCCCGGCGGAACAGGATGAGTATTTCCAATGGCTCGCCGCCGATCCCCGGCATGGTGAATGGCTGGCCCGCCATTGGGCGACTTGGCGTGATCTCAACACCCTCGCCCAATGGTGTCCCGAGCACAGCACCGAGCCTAATCCCGATCTGCTGGCCCCGGCGAAATTGAACGCCGCCCCTCCGTCGGCGATACTCACCGAAGCAAGTTCAGGGGATTCCACTCGTGCCTGGCACCGCCACGCTAACGAGAGGCCGGCCGGGCGGCGTCCTAATCTCCCTCGGAATATCCCGCAGCAAGCTGCGGGCTTTGTGGAAGCGTTCAATCGCCACCGCGCCCGGGTCGTTTGGTTCTGGTCCGGCGCGCTGGCGGCTGCCGCCGGCCTGGCCTTGGTTTTCACCGTGTGGAATCAGCCCAGACGCTCTGCACCGCTCACCCCCGTGCCGATGGAATTCACCGCGCAGGGCTATGAACGCCGGGTGCTGGAAGACGGCTCGGTGATCGAGCTCAACCGCGGAGCCCGGATCGCGGTGGACTATGCTTCGCGCGAACGGCGCGTGCAGCTCCTGCAGGGCGAGGCGCTCTTCACCGTGGCGAAAAATGCCGCCCGGCCCTTTATTGTGCACGCCGCTGGCGTCGATGTGCGCGCCATCGGCACCGCGTTCAACGTTCGGCTCGGCACCGAAAATGTCGCCGTGCTCGTCACGCAGGGCCGGGTGCAAGTGGCCGCGCCAGTCAATGAAGGCACGCCCGCTGCTACCTTGGCTGCAGCCGTCATTCCGGTGCTGGAGGCTGGTGATTCTGTCGTCGTGCCGCTCGCATCAATGAACGCGGCCGTGCCGCAAGTCACCCGGGTGACTGAGGACGAGGTGGCGCGCCAGCTCGCTTGGCAACCCAAGCTGCTCGATTTCCAATCCACGCCGCTGGCGGAGGTTGTCGCGGAGTTCAACCGCCACAGCGGGCCGTTGCTCGTCATTGCCGATCCGACAATCGAGTCTCTGCCAATCATCCTCTCTTTCCGCTCCGATAATGTCGAAGGTTTCGTGCGCTTGCTGGAAATGACGACGGAGGTGCGGGCTGTGCGCAGGGGCGATACCATCGTGCTGCGTCGGGTTCCGTGAGTTTCGAAAAAATTTACGCATTTGTGCCTAGTGTGTTTTGCGTGCGGCGGCGTCTTGGTTCGAATCCAAGCAACCAATGACCAAATCACACCCGACCCTGCCGCGATCTCTGTCGCGTTTATCCGCCTTGTTCACCCTCTGCGGTTTCGTCTTGCTGGCCATGCTGCCCTTGAGCGCGGCGGAGGCCACCAAGATTTTTGACGTGTCGGCGGGCGAGGCGGCGGCAACCCTCAAGCAGGCGGCCCAGCAGGCCGGCAAGGAAATCATGTTTCCGGCCGAGACCGTGCGCGGCGTGCAGACGGCGGCGGTGAAGGGCGAATTCACCCCGCTGGCGGCCTTCAACCGCATGCTGGCGGATACACCCCTCATGGTCGTGCAGGATGAAAAAACCGGCGCCTACGCCGTCAGCCGGGTCTCCGACCCAAACGGCGAAAGGGCGGTGGCGGCGACGCGCCAGCGCCCGGAGGGTCCGACGTCCACCTTCAATGATGACGGCACGGTCCGTCTCAGTCCGTATGAAGTCACCGCCACCAAGGAAACTGGCCTCGTAAATCAGGGAATTATCCTGCGGGAAGAAAATCAGGCATTGCGCTACGACGTCATTGATCGTGCCGCTATTGATCGTTCTGGGGTCACCAGTCTACCTGAGTTGTTTCGGCAAGTGTCAGCGGTGGCTAATTTTGGGACCGGGACGCAGGCGGCGTTTGGTTCCCAAATGGCAGGTTTGGAAGGGGTCAACACCACCAGTGATGAGATCAACCTCCGCGGTCTTGGAGCCAACAACACGTTGGTGATGATCAACGGTCGGCGAATCTATGAGAGCGAAAGCTCCGGCGCGGACATTAGCCGTATCCCCTTGGCCTCGGTCGAACGCATCGAGATATTACCGGGCTCCGGTTCGGCCATTTATGGCGCAGGCGCCACGGCTGGTGTGGTGAATATTGTGCTGCGCAAGGACTACGCCGGCACCGAGGTTAACACCTCATTCGGCACTTCGACCAAGGGCGGTGCAGAGGAGTTTCGCTTTAA
>JBDNGL010000095.1:0-7211 GCA_041689285.1 Opitutaceae bacterium | reverse complement strand
GCGTAGAGGCAATCGATGGTGGTCTTGTCCACGAGGGAGTTCATCTTGACCATGATGCGCGCCGATTTGCCGGCGGCGGCGTTGCGGGTTTCGCGGGCGATGAGCTCGTTGATGCGGCGATGCAGGTTGAAGGGTGCGACCAGCAGGTGGCGGAAGACCGGTGAGCCGCCGAAGCCGGTGAGGGCATTGAACAGCTTGGCCACATCACTGGTGAGGCCGACCCGACAGGTGAAGCAGCTGAGGTCGGTGTAGAACCGGGCGGTGCGGGGGTTGTAATTGCCGGTGCCGAGATGCGCGTAGTGGCGCATGCGTTTGCCCTCATGTCGCACGACGAGACACAGCTTGCAGTGAGTCTTGTGCCCGAGGAGACCGTAAACCACATGCACGCCGGCTTCTTCCAGCTGCTTGGCCCACTGGATGTTGTTGGCCTCGTCGAAGCGGGCGCGCAACTCGATGAGCGCGGTGACCTGTTTACCGTTCTTCGAGGCCTCGATGAGGGCCCGCACGATGGGGGAATCACCGCTGGTGCGGTAGAGCGTCTGCTTGATGGCGAAGACCTGCGGGTCGCGCGCCGCGGTCTCGACGAAGTCCACGACCGGCGTGAAGGCATCGTAGGGATGGTGCAGGAGAATGTCCTGCTTGCGCAGCACCGTCCAGATGCGGCCGGGCTCGGCCAAGGGGGAGACGTTGGCCGGCGAGAAAGGCGGAAACTTGAGATCGGGACGGTCGATGTCGGCCAGACTGCTGAGCCGCAGAAGATTCAGCGGGCCTTTGAGCCGGAAGACATATTCCTGGGATAGCTCCAGGTGACCGCACAGCGTTTCGAAGATGCTGTCCTGCACCCCTTCCTCGATCTCGAGGCGCACGGCGGCTCCCCGGCGGAGGTTGCGCAGTTCCTCCTCGATTTTCTTGAGCAGGTTTTCCGCCTCCTCCTCGTCGATGTAGAGATCGCTGTTGCGGGTGACGCGGAAGGCGTGAGCGTAGTTGAGCTTGTAGCCGGGGAAGAGTTTACCGGCGCAGAGCTTGATGATCTCGCTGAGGAAAATGAGGCGCTGCGGGCCGGTCTTAGCGGGGGCGATGACCACGAGACGCGGCAGGATGCGGGGGACCGGCAGGATGGCGATTTGGTTCTCGGTGATTGGGGTTTTAAGGTCGTCGAGTGAAACGACGATATTGAGAGTCTTGTTGCCGAGTTGGGGAAAGGGATGGGACTGGTCGATGGCCAGCGGGGTGAGGACAGGATAGACCTGCTCCTGAAAATAAGTGCGGACCCAGCGCAGTTCCGCGGGGGTGAGGTCGCCGGCGGCTTTGATGAGGATGTCCTTTTCGGCCAGCGCCGGCACGAGTTGTTCGTGCCAGCAGCGATACTGATCCTCGACGAGTGCGGCGACGACGGAGTGGATGCGGCGCAGCAGTTCTTTGGCCCCAAGACCATCATAGCTCGCTTCGGTCACGCCCGAGTCCACCTGCTGGATAAGGCCAGCCACGCGGATTTCGAAGAACTCGTCGAGATTGGAGCTGACGATGGCGAGGAAGCGCACGCGCTCAAGCAAGGGGTGCCGCTCGCTCTGCGCCTGTTCGAGGACGCGCCGGTTGAAGGCCAGCCAAGAGAGTTCGCGATTGAAATAAGCGGACCGGGCAGGGGCCGGAGTCAGATCGACGGATGAGGGAAGCGGGAGTGGCTTAGCTGTAGAAATGGGTGGGGGACTGGTGTCCATACGAGGGGAAAGGCTATTTTTTGGCTTGGGCAAAACCAGTGTTTTGTCGTCCGTTGCGCAAATGTAACTTTGTTGCTGAGAACACGCTGACGCCGACAGGTTCCCGGCGCAACCGGCGATTGGCGACTGCCGCGAACGATTGGACATTTCGCGCGGTCGCGCCCTGCCGGTGACCGCGCCTCAAGCGCTCCAGATGGTCTTCACATTCACAAAGGCGCGGAGGCCGAGGATGCCCAGTTCCCGACCGAAACCGCTCTGTTTGATGCCGCCGAAGGGCAGGGAGGAGTCGGAACGCACGAAATCGTTGATGAAGACCATCCCGGCCTCGAGTTGGTGGGCGAGTTCCCGGGCACGCCGCCGATCGCGGCTGAAGATGGCGGCGCCGAGGCCGTAGGGCGAAGCATTCGCCACGGCCACGGCTTCGGCCTCATCGCTCACGGAGATGATGGCGGCGACCGGGCCGAAGAGTTCCTCGCCATGGGCGGGCATGCCGGGCTTCACGCCGGTGAGCACGGTGGGTGGGTAGAACCACCCGGGGCCGGCGGGAATTTTTCCGCCGAGCAGCAGCTTGGCGCCGCGGCGCACGCTGCGCTGGACCTGGCCGTGCAGCTCGTCGCGCAGATCATGTCGGGCCAGCGGCCCCAGCACGGTTTTGGGATCGGTGGGATCACCAAAGGGGCGCGCGGCCATGCGGGCCACGAAGTGCTTTTCGAATTCGCGCCGGATTTTGCCGACGACGATGAAGCGCTTGGCACTCACGCAACTCTGCCCGGCATTGGCGAGGCGGGCGGCGGCACAGATTTCGGCGGCCCGCTCAATATCGGCGTCCTCCAGAATGAGGTAGGCATCGCTGCCGCCCAGCTCGAGCACACAGGGTTTCAGCGCCGTCCCGGCGAGGGCGGCCACGGCTTGGCCGGCGCCGGTGCTGCCGGTGAGCGTGACGCCGCAAATGCGGGCATCGGCGATGAGCGCGGGAATTTCGCGGGCGGTGATGAGCAAGGTCTGGAGGAGGCCGGCCGGCACCTTGGCGTCGGTGAATACCTGGGCGATGGCGAGCGCGCAGCCGGAGACATTGGCGGCGTGTTTCAGGAGCACGGTGTTGCCCGCCATCAAAGCCGGCACGGCGGTGCGGAACAGCTGCCAGAAGGGGAAATTCCACGGCATGATGGCGAGGACCACGCCGAGCGGTTCGTAGGCGACGCGGGCGTTTTTTGGTGCGCCGGACGGATGTTCCTCGGCGAGCCAGTCCGCGCCATGGCGGGCATAAAAATCACAGACGACCGCGCATTTTTCGATTTCGGCGCGGGACTGGGTGATGGGCTTGCCCACCTCTGCGGTGATCAGGGCGGCGAGATCGTCGCATTGCAGCCGCAGCACCCGACCGAGCGCGCGCAAGTGTCGGGCGCGAAATGCGGGTGAAGTTTCCCGCCAGCCTTGAAAGGCGGAGTGGGCTTTGGCGAGGGCGTGCTCGATAAGCACCGACCCATGCAGCCCGTGGATCTGGAGGCGCTGGCCCGTGGCGGGATTGATCGAAACGAGGGACATGTTCGGAGCCTGTCCGCGTTGGTGAGGCGGCACAAATAAAAACCCCGGTCGCAAGACCGGGGTGGAGGAGAACCACGGAAGGCGCGGATAAACCGTGCTCTACGGAGCCCGGTAAACAAACTTTGATTGCTCAGGATTTGTCCGGCCAGGGTGGCGGCGGCGGGAGGGTCTGACCCTTGGTCTTCAGTTCCTCGAGGATGACCGCGATGGCCTTGTCGAGCTGCTGGTCCTCGCCGCGGAATTCACGCGCCGGGTCGTTGTCCACGACGATGTCGGGGTCCACGCCGTGGCCTTCCATCACCCAGTTTTTGCCGTCCTTCGAGTAGGGCGCGAACTCCGGTTTGCGAAGGTCGCCACCGTCGGTGAACGGCAGGGTGTTCTGGATGCCGACCACGCCACCCCAGGAGCGTTTACCCACGAGCTTACCGAGGCCGTGCTCGCGGAAGCGGAACGCGAAGATATCGCCGTCGGAGGCGGAATATTCGTTGAGCAGCGTGACCTTGGGGCCGAGCAGCATGTTCGCGGGATTGGTGGAGGGCGTGCTGTTGCGGCTCATATTCACCATGGCCAGTTCGCGTCGGAGACGCTCGATGATCTGGGGTGAGACATTGCCGCCACCGTTGCCGCGCACGTCGATGATCAGCGCCTGTTTGCCGAGTTGCGGGTAGAAACGGCGCACGAATTCGTTGAGCCCGCCGGGGCCCATGTCGGGAATGTGGAGGTAGCCGACCTTGCCACCGGTTTGCTCGGCGACGTAAGCAATGTTCTTCTGCACCCAAGCCTCGTAGTAGAGGGAGGATTCGTCGGCGATGGGCACGATGGTAACGTCGCGAGCGCCTTCCGCGACGGGAGTGGCATTGACTTGCAGAACGACCTGCTGACCGACGGTGCCGATGAGCGCGGTGTAAAGATTGGCGAGGTCGCGGACCGGGCGGCCGTTGACGGCGAGAATATAGTCGCCCTCGTTTACGTTGACGCCGAGTGCGGCGAGCGGTGAAGCGACCTTGTTGAGCCAGTTTTCGGCGCGGAGGATACGGTCGATGCGATAGGCGCGGCTGGCCGGATCGCGGGAGACTTCCGCGCCGAGCAGACCGGTGCGGACACGAGGGGCGGTGGGGCGATCGCCGCCGCCGACGTAGGCATGGCCGGCGTTGAGCTCACCGATCATCTCGCCAATGAGGTAGGTGAGATCGTTGCGCGAGGCGACATGGGGTAGCAGCGAGCGATACTTGGCGCGCTGCGCCGGCCAATCCACGCCGTGCAGGTTGGGGGCGTAGAAGAAATCGCGCATTTGGCGCCAGCTCTCGTCGAAGATCTGGGTCCACTCGGCGCGGCGGTCGAGCACGAGCTCGAGGCTGGAGAAATCGAGCCGGCTCTCCGGCTTGAGGTCCACACGGGCGGACGGGGTTGCAATCAGGTGATAGTTGCGGCCGCTGCGCACGAGCATGCGTTTGCCGTTTGCCGTGATTTCATAGCCGTCGAAATTACCGAGTTCGGTTTCCTTCTGCTGCTTGAGATCGTAGAGCGCGATGACGGAGCGGGAGGAGGTGGTGCCATCTAAGCCTTCGCCACCGCCACCGCCGCCAACCTGGCCGGCGGGCACGCGCCGGTAGTAAACCTTGTCGCCGATCAGACGCAGGCTGGAGTAGTTCGAGGCGGTGATGGGCAGGGCGACGATGCGGCCGGCGAGACCGTCGGCGTCCACCCGGACTTCAACCTTTGATTTCGCGCTGGCGACCTTCGGTTTTTCGGCCGGGGCGGCGGGCGTTTCGCCGGCATCATCGGATTTCTCCGCAGTGGCCTGATCGTCTGTTTTGGCCTCGTCCTTGGGCAGGTTGACTTCGTCGCTCTTGGGGGCGAAGGGTGAAGGGGTGTCCTTGGCGAGTGCGACCATGTAAACGCGCTCCATGTCAACGTAGGCGTGGTTCCACTCGGTGGCCGAATAGTAGGGCCGGTAGTCGCGGGCGGAGGCGAAGAGTAGCCATTTGCCGTCGTCGCTGAACGCGGGATTGTTCGCGGCATACCAGCCATCGGTGACGGCGAGCTGGGTGCCGTCCGCCACACTATGGAGCATGATCTTGGAGAGGGTGCCGCGCTCATTGTGTGTCCAAGTGATCCACTGCGAATCGGGCGACCAGTCGTATTGGAAGAAGCGGGAGTCGGGGTTTTCCGCCACGGTGGTGACGGCCTTGGTCTCGACCTCAACGAAGTGCAGCTTTTGCGCCCGGTCGGACCAGAGGAGCTTCTTGGAGTCGGGCGACCACACGGGGCTGTAGTAGTAAGTGCCGGCGTTTTCCGTGACCTGCACGGCCGGGCTGCGGCCGTCCTGCGCTTGGATATAGAGTTCGTTTTCGCCGGAAGCGTCGGAGAGGTAGGCGATCCAGCGGCCGTCAGGCGACCAAGTAGCGTTGCGGTCGTGGACGCCGGTGCTCTGCGTGAGGTTGCGGGTCGGTCCATGCTTGGCCGGGACGGTGAACACATCGCCGCGGGCGGTAACGGTCACGCGTTGGCCGTCGGGGGAGGGGCTGACGCTGGCGATGTTGCCAGCCACCTTCACGAGGGCAGGCCGGGTGATGGGAAAATCCTCGCGGAGGGTGATGACGACCGGCTCGGCTTTTTCGGTGCGGAGATCGAGCCGCCAGATGCGACCGGCCTGCTCGAAGACGACCGCGCCGGTGCCGAGGGACGGGAACTTGACGTCGAAATCGGTGAAGCGGGTAACCTGCGCGGTTTTCTTCGACTTCAGGTCGTAGCTGAAGAGATTGGCGCGCGGAGTGCGCTCGGAGACGAAGTAGATTTTGCCATTGGGCGCCCACATCGGGAAAATGTCCTGCGCGGGATGGTTGGTGATGTTATCGATGGTGCCGGTCTGCAGGTCGAAGACCCACACGTCGTCAGCCATGCCGCCGCGGTAGCGTTTCCAGGTGCGGAATTCGCGGAAGATGCGGTTGTAGGCGATCTTGGTGTCGTCGGGTGAGAAGGTGACGAAACCGCCGTGTGGCACGGGGATCTGCGCGGGCAAGTCGCCGTCGAGACCGACGGTCATCAGCCGGCCGATGAAGTGATTGAAGGACTGCCAGCGCGAGCGGAAGACCACCTCGTCGCTGCGGTTTTTCCACGCCATGACGATATTGTTGGGGCCGGAGCGGTCGGCGAGGTTGTCGCGGTCCAGCGTAGCCGAGGTGGTGAGGCGCTGGGGCGTGCCGCCCTGCGACGGCATTACATAAACCTCGGTGTTGCCGTCGTATTGGGCGGTGAAGGCGAGCTGGGAGCCATCGGCCGAGAAGCGCGGGAAGATCGCATAGCCGGGACTGTCGGTGAGCCGCCGGGCAGTGCCACCAGCGACCGGCACGGTGTAGAGCTGGCCGGCGTAAGCGAACACGATGTCCTTGCCGTTGGTGGCAGGGAAGCGGAGAAGCTTGGATTCATCCGCAGCGGAGGCGTTGAGCCCGGCGATGAACCCGAAGGCCAGCGTGAGCAGGAGAGGCAGACGGAGTGACTTGGTCATGAGGTATAGGAGAGAAAAGCCTAAGGGCCGGCGCAAATTTGGCCAAATAAAATCACCCGCTTCGCTGGAATAGTGCCAAAGGACTAACGCGATATTTCACCGCGATGAATAATTTTGGGTCTGAAATCTCCGTTTGGCCTTCGGCAAAAGCGACTGCGCCGCCGAGGCCATGCACGCAAGCCTCGTGTTTCAATCCGCGCCCCGGTCCGAAGACCGGGGCGACGCCAAGTTACACTTAGACCTAGCTCCGTAAGGAGCGGTTTCAATCCGCGCCCCGGTCCGAAGACCGGGGCGACGTAAATGAGATGCCGATGTGCGAGCGCGAAGGCTGTTTCAATCCGCGCCCCGGTCCGAAGACCGGGGCGACGTTTTTGCTGAGCGGTGCTTATAGCGGGGAAATGTTTCAATCCGCGCCCCGGTCCGAAGACCGGGGCGACCTG
>JBDNGL010000094.1:0-3625 GCA_041689285.1 Opitutaceae bacterium | reverse complement strand
GTTGGTCGCCGCATACGCGCCTGCGGCCCGCAACGGTTCGCCGAAGGGGCCGTATTCATAGGCGGCGACGATGTCGCCGTTGCTCTTCATCATCGCCGTGACGTTGCCGGCACCGTCATACCCCGGCAGATACGCTGTCGCGGTGCCGGTGCGGTCCACCGTCTGCACCAGAGCCCCGATGCCGCCCATCGCGCCCCCCAAGCTGCCCGCCACATCCAGCCCCCACGTGTAACTGCGCTGCATGACCCCGATACTGGTGTCGCTCACGGCAAATTCGGCGACGGGGTTCCGGCCGTCGTAGAGGTAACGGCGGTGGGTCACCACGCTGCTGTTCGCCAGATTCGTCACTTTCTTCTCCACTCTGCGCCCGCCGTAGTCGTAGGCAAATTCCAATTTATACCGCGTGAACCCACCCGTCGTCGGCAACGTGCTTATCATTTCAACGAGCCGATTCTCCGCATCCCATGCATAGCTCCACCCGGCCATCCGTCGCCAGATTGCCGTCCAGATCGTAGGTGAGTGCCTCCACGAACTCCGCGATCAGCCCGGGCACCGTCGTCGTCTGCTTCGTCTCCGGCGGTCCGGGCTTCGCCGCCTTCACCGGAACGTCCGCGCGCGCCGGGCCGCTTTGTCGAGTGTCAAGACCTGATGTCTTCCGGCTGTCTGGAATTGTCGCTCAAGAAAGTAGCCCTCACCGCCGTCATGCGGAAGCGAGTCATCCTCTTAAATCAACTCCTCAAAAAACCTGAATTTAAGCTCGCCTGAAAGACCGTTGCTGAGCCCATTTTTCGGCCCATTTTTCAGCCCTCTAGCCAACACCACCCACCGTCTTCCGCACCATCCGTGCCATGGATTCCTCGGGATTGAGTCCGTTCACGGCGCTGACTTGCACCCACGCCAAATCCTTGGACTCACTCGTCACAACCAGCGGTTCGGCGGGATCAGCCTCGATCAGGAAACGCAGATCGTAGTGCCAATGTTCGGGCTCGGTGCCGCGTGCGGGGATCCGGTGCCGGTCGAGATCGAAGATCGCCCCGCTCACCACCCGGAGTCGGGTGAGTTCGCTTTCCTCTTGGGCCTCCCGCAACGCGACCGCCAGCAAATCGGAATCACCGTCGGCATGACCACCGAGCTGCAGCCATTTATCGAGTTTCCGGTGATGGGTCAGTAAGGTTTGGGTGCGGGTCGCGTTCACGACCCAAGCCGAGCCGGTCAGGTGGCCACTTAACTGCGAACGCAGCAGACAATCCGCCTGCGCCTCGACAAACCGGATCGTGTCGGCAGTCATTGCCGCCTCATGTGCCTCCAAGTGGAGCGCGGCATGGGCGCGCAACAGATTTAGGACCGGTTCGCGGTGCATCGTGGCGTCAGCGCGTCTCGAACCACTTCGTCTCCGCCGGAGCCGTGCCCGCCGCGTCAATCTGGGTGAAAACATCCGGGATGTCCTTCGCCACACGGAACAGATCCATGTTCGACGGCTTGAAAAACTTCTCCGTCAGCATTCGGTCAAAGAAACGCAAGAGGTCGTCGTAGAAACCGTCTTGATTCAAGAAGACGCAGGGTTTGTGCACCACGTTGATCTGCCGCAGGGTGAGGATTTCCATGATCTCCTCCAGCGTGCCGAAGCCGCCCGGCAAGGCGACAAAGGCATCGGCCCGGGTTTCCATCAGCAGCTTGCGCTCGCGCATCGTCACCACGGTCACCAGCTCGTCCGCTTCATCGTAGGCCAATTCGCGCGCCTTCATGAACTCGGGAATCACGCCAATCACCCGACCGCCGGCGGCCTTCGTGCCGCGAGCCACCGCCCCCATCAGGCCGGTCTTACCCCCGCCATAGACGAGTCCCCAATCCCGCATCACAAGTTCGCGACCCAGTGCTTCTGCGACCGCGAAATACTTCGAGTCGAGCCGGTCGCTGGAGGAACAGTAAACGCAGAGCAGTTTCGGCATGACTTCTTTGAACCGCTAATTGACGCTGTTTCACGCTAATTATTTGGCTTCGGCCCCATGAGCGCAGATCAGCGGTGAACACCTCCCCTATCCCACAATATCGCGGCCGGCTGGCACCTTCACCCACCGGACACCTGCACTTGGGCCACGCGCGCACTTTCTGGATCGCCGCTGCGCGTGCCCGGCAGGCCGGTGGCAAACTTTTTCTCCGCAACGATGACCTCGATGCCATTCGCTTCCGCCTCGATTTCGTGGATGCCATGGTGGCGGATCTGCGCTGGCTCGGCTTCAGCTGGGAGGAACCCGTCATCACCCAAAGCGAACGGCGCCGGCTTTACCGCGCAGCCTTGGTTAAACTACATGCCGCTAGCTTGATCTTCCCCTGCACGCGTTCACGGCGCGATGTACTGGAGGCCGCTGGCGCCCCGCATGAGGGCGCAGTCAATGACGAGCCCGTTTACCCCCCGTCATTCCGCCCGCCAGTTGACGCACCCCTGCCGCCGCTCGAAGCGATCGTCACGGTGAACTGGCGCTTTCGCGTGCCCGCTGGCGAGCGCCTCACTTTTACCGACGGGCACGCCGGCCCGCAAAGCGCCGTCGCCGGGCACGACTTCGGCGACTTCCTCGTGTGGCGAAAGGACGATGTGCCCAGTTACCAGCTCGCCTGTGCAGTGGATGATGCCGCCCTGAGCATCACCGAGGTCGTGCGCGGCGGCGATCTCATCAAATCCACGTTCCGCCAAAGGTTGCTCCTCCGCGCCCTCGGCCACCCCACCCCGGCTTACTACCATTGCCCGCTGCTGAACGACGCCAGCGGCCAACGCCTCGCCAAGCGCCACGACGCCCTCAGCCTCCGCACCCTCCGCGAACAGGGCCGATCCCCCGGTGATATCCTCGCGGAGTTCGCCCGGGATTTTCCGCCGCAGCCACCGGCCTGAACCTCGGCATTGCCATGCACGACAGCCGGCTTATGTTGAATCCAGTTCAACCCCACCCTGACATGCCCTACCTCAAAATCCAGACCAACCTGCCGCTGACCCGGAAAGCCGAGCGCACCATCCTGAAGGATGCCTCCGCGCTCGTTGCCAGTGAACTCGACAAGCCGGAATCCCTCGTGATGGTCGCCCTCCAACCCGACACCGCCATGCTCTTCGCCGGCAGCGACGATCCGGTCGCCTTCCTCGAACTCAAGAGCGTCGGCCTGCCCGGCAAGAAAACCAAGAAGCTCAGCCAAGCCTTGTGCGTCCTGATCGAGGAGCACCTCGGCATCGTGCCGGCGCGGGTCTATGTGAAGTTCATCGACGTCAACCGCGGTATGTGGGGCTGGAAGGGCGACGTGTTCTAATATCGGCGTTCCCCGTTTGCCCCGCCGGGACTTCCGCCTCCCTTAATTTATTATGATCCAACTCAGTCATCCCAATCTCAAAAAACATCCCCCACGCAGCGTGCGGATCCGCCTCGGCGGTTACGCCCATCTGCCCCGCTTGTTGGACAAGGCCCGGGCGGTCATCGCCGACAAGGGCGGTGATTTTCACTACAACTGCCCCCTCGACCGCCAGTTCTTCATCTTCACCGGCATCAGCCACGTGAAAATGCTCGCCGCCATCAAGCGCCTCAAGTCCGACACCGAGGCACTCGCTTGGGTGAACAAAAACACCAAGCGCCTGCCCCACGAG
>JBDNGL010000093.1:0-6863 GCA_041689285.1 Opitutaceae bacterium | reverse complement strand
GCCTTCCCCCGCAGGACCCACTACACGGAGACGTTTCTGTCCTCCTGCATCGAATGTATCACTAACCAAGGATTTAACAATGGGCAAACCTAAGTCAATCATAGAAGGAATTCGGGTTAACCTCTACCTTCACCCCGAGGTCGCGGCCCAACTCAAACTTGCCTGCGCGGACACCTCCTTCGGGGGGACTCGCTACGGGGAGCAAACCAGGATCATCAACGAGGCATTGCGCCAGTATTTCACAGGAGCCACCCCATGTACACCCCAGAAACAATTGCCCGAATCGACCAACTCCGAGCCTTCGCCCAGCAACGTGCCCTGACCACGGACGAGCAAGCCGAGGCGATCAAGCTCATTCGCTCGGAGCGTGTGGGCGCGAGCTATGCCTCGGCGGGGTCTAAGGCCAAGAAAGCGGCCAAGGCCCCCGCAGACGGAGCCGCCATCCTGGCCGCAATGATGCAGGCCGTGAAGGGGACGGCATGACTGACCGTGAATTGTTGGAACTGGCTGCGAAGGCGGCGGGATATTTGGGCGTAGCGACAGAGTACCCAAATGGCTACGCCGAGTTCTCGCGTACTGATGGTTTTTCGCCGAGAGGATCAAACGTTTGGAACCCACTCACCGACGATGGCGATGCGCTGCGGCTTGCGGTGGCCCTAGACATTCCAATCAGCTCCGAATCCGTCAACGGCAGCACGTGGGTATGCAAAGAACAACTACAAGTTATGCAGCCTCACAGGGGCGACCCATACGCCGCCACGCGCCGCGCCATTGTCCGTGCCGCCGCTGAAATTGGGTGGATGGCACCATGACTGACGAAAAACCAACAGCCCGCTCGATAGCGCAAAAACTTTATGAAGGCGGTATGCTTTGCAACTGTGATCTGGACAACTGGGAGCCAGAGCCCATAACGGGGCATTCTCATGTCTGCAGAATTCACAAAGCCGCAATGCAGGAGTTTTTCAAACGGCCACCACTCGTAGTCTTCACAATGCTTGCGGAGCGTGCCAAATGAATCACTACTGGCTGACCTCCCTGGCCATCGCCACAGTTCTCGTCGTGACTGAAACCTGGATGCCGCACGCCGGAACCATGTTCATCTTGTCGGCTGTGGGGTTCCTCTTAACCTACAAGTAGGCCCATCATGTTCAAGCGTTTATTTAACCCTTTCGCCCGTCCTTCGCTCGAGCAGCGCATAAGAACGGAACTCAATCAGGCCCTGCTCGAGATGCTCGAAGCCCAGACTGCGCGGGACTTTGCGCAGTCAGTCGCAGACTATAACAAAACCCGGATCAATAGGCTTACCCAGGCCTTGAGTGACGGCGGAGCACTGTCATGAAAACCCCAGACATTATCGAGTGGCAGTTCGAGGATGACGAGATATACTGCATCGTAAACGCCTGCTTCATTCGGGGCGAGCCTGAGCGCTGGAACGGCATGACAGGCGTCGGCAACCCCGAGACCCCGGACGCGGTTGACTTCAGCGAGATCTACCTCCGGGGTGATCCTGAGCAGACTAACCTGCTTCCCAAATGCCCCCGTCCGGGCGACAAGCTTTACCATTTTCACGCTGCGCTCGAAGCGTATTTATTCGAGCATTTTACAGGAGATCGTCATGAAAGTCGTTATTAAGGGTTGGATTCACCGGCATCAGGGCGCGTATGATCCTGAGCCTAGCTGGGGGTTTTTTGGCTGGAAGTCCTCCAACGAAAGCACCATCCCCCTCCGCGAGATCGAGTTCGAAGTCGAAGTCCCCGATGGTGACATGGTGGCCGAGCAAGTGCTGGCCATCGACAACGCGATCTTGGCCGAACGGAATAGGCTCAACGAGACTATCCAGGGACTCCTTGACCGCAAGGCCAAGCTGCTCTGCCTGACGAACGACACTCCTGGAGACGGCCTCGTCGATGACGACCTGCCGTTTTGAGCCATGATGTACGTCTGCCCCTACTGCGGCACAGAGCGCCCCGAGCTGCGCGTGTGCTGCGGCGAAAGACACTCGGAAGAGTGCAGCGAGGAAGCCATCGCGCATGCCGACAAAACGGGCAGCAGCCCGCGGGATGTGCAGGCCGACTTCGAAGCCTGGCTCGAGAAAAGAATTAACGAACAAGAGGAAACCGAATGACCTCACCACGCCCACCCTTCCCAGCCACTATTGACGCGACAATGCTGCGGACTTTCCGCGGCTGCCCGCGCAAGGCAGAGCTGGCATACTTCCACCACTGGAAGTCATCCTTCCCCTCAATCCACCTTCATGCCGGCGGAGCCTTTGCCGCTGGCCTCGAGGCGGGTCGTCGGGCCTTCTACGAGCGCGGTGAGTCCCACAGCTCCTCGGTCGGCATTGCGATCGAAGTCCTTCTCCGCGAGTACGGCGATTTCGAGTGCCCTTCTCACATCGCCAAGACCGCAATTCGCATGGCAGGCGCGCTGGAGTTCTACTTCGAGTCCTACCCGATGGACACGGACCAGATCAAGCCCTACGAGTGGGCGCCAGGGAAGAAGGCGATCGAGTTCTCCTTCGCAACTCCCTTGCCAGTCCGCCATCCCGAGACCAACGCCCCGCTGATCTACTCCGGGCGAGCCGACATGGTGGGCGTCATGGCTCAGGGACTCTTCATCGAGGATGACAAGACAGCCTCGCAGCTCGGAGCCAGCTGGTCCAATCAGTGGGACATGCGGAGTCAGTTCACCGGGTACTGCTGGTCGGCCCAGCAATCCGGGCTTAAGGTCGATGGGGTGCTTATCCGCGGGGTGTCGATTCTCAAGACCAAGTACGAAACCCAGCAAGTCATCACCTATCGCCGGAAGTGGGAGATGGACCGCTGGCTCGAGCAGACCTGTCGTGATCTTGAGCGCATGAAGCTTGCCTGGGAGTCTGGCTACTTCGACTACAACCTGGACGAAGAGTGCAACTCCTACGGGGGGTGCATGTTCAAGCGGGTCTGCATGTCGCAGGAGCCGGACACCTGGCTCACAGGGTATTATGAGCGCAGGGTCTGGGACCCGCTCACCCATACGGAAACCAGGATCAACTCCGAAGGCGAGGCCCTGTGAAACACTACATCGAAGGCCCTATGAAATACTACCTTGCCGGCCCCATGACGGGGCTGCCTGACGACAACTTCCCTGCCTTCAAAGAGGCAGCCGCGCGACTTCGCGATCGGGGGTATGTTATCCACTCCCCCGCCGAGGACGGGCGGGTGGAAGGCTGGGACTGGCACGACTACATGCGGAGGGGGCTCACGGCCTTGCTTACTTGTCAAGGCATCATCATGCTGCCAAACAGCAGGTCTAGTCGAGGCGCCTGTCTCGAGAAAAGAATTGCCATTGAGCTCAGTATCCCTGTCTTTTACTACGAGGATTATTAATGACCATCCCAACACAGGGTATTCCTCCAAATCAGCTCTTCCGGGCGCTGCTCCTCCACATGCTCGAGACGCACAAAATCCTTATCCCTCACGTTCAATCGACCACATCGAAAGAGCTCAAAGCATGTCACATGCAAAACGCTTATATCTTGTCCGAGATAGGCTCCTGGCTACAGGACCTGACCGAGGATACGGACCTCACTCCCTCGTTCTCTGCTGCCCACGCTGCGGAAGCGCTGGCTGGGGTCGGGTTGTGCTTGACAGCGGATCAGGCGCCAACCCCAGTCCGTGGCGTGCTTATGACGCCATCTGCCCCGGCTGCCCCTCAGGACCGTCCGCTTGGTATATCGCGGGCAGCTTCATCCCGGCGGCGCGGGTCTACTCCTCCGGTATGGGAGAGGAGTTCCGATGGGAGGATCATTTTCCCCCCGAAGTCGTAGCTCGGGAAACTGAGCTGCATTTGAGATATTGGGCTGAGGCCCGCAAGGAGCAAGCATGAACGACGACAAGCAGAACCCAATGCGACCGGGCTATTTTATGAACTATGCAGAGGACGAAAGCGATGCGGCAATGGTTTTGCGCAAGCTGGCCTGCTGGCTTGGGGTGGGCGGTTACAACGCGCCCGCAGTAGACGCCAGACTGTTCCACGAAAAGATAGTTGATGGCGTAAACACGGCAGTATCCAACGCCCTGGAAGCAAAGGGCGCGGAGATAGCGGCTCTGAAATCCCGAGTTGGCTGGACCAAAGAAATGGGTTTTATTTTGGAAGGCGCAAACGCGGACGAGATTGCAGCCTATGACTGTGGGTGCACTGAAACAATCGCAGCTTTTACCAAAATCCTCGACGGCCGGGACACCGGCGCAGGCACCAGCAATGAGCCGTGGGAGTCAGTGAGACGCACGGCGCTTGCGCTACGGGCTGATGCGGAGCCAATCAACATGGTGTTGTATTGCCCCGAGCCGTACTGCGGCGTGCAGCATGTCGATGCTCCGGAAGATTGCGAGGACGAAGGCTGCCCGCATTACGGGAGCGCACACTCGCATCCAGACACCTGGGTCAACCCGCCGCACAAGTCGCATCTGTGTCATAGGTGTGGCACGATTTGGCGACCTGCCGATGTTCCGACCAACGGCGTCAAAGCGATCAAGACAGCGGGAAAGTCCGACCGCCTGCGACCACAGTGCATCGAATGTCTGGAGCCGGGTAAAACTCCGTGCCGCCCCGGGCACTGTGCAGCGCAGCCAGCCGAGACGCTAACCGAAATTGACGGTTGCAGTGAGGAGAACTGCCGTCGTTGCCGTACTGCCCCCAACTTGCGAGGAAATATGGCGCACGCTGGGATAGGCAGCTATCCGTCAGCAAAAGGAACAACATGACTAAAGCACTACCCGGCGAGCACTTGTGTGTCGCGCACCAAGGCAACCACTCACACTATGCCGAACACAACTGCACAATCTGCAAGCTAATCGCAGAGAACGCGGTGTTACGGGCTGACGCAGAGAAGCAACGACAGTATCGGTGGCGGCAAAGTGCGATGCGATTGTCCCGAACCAGCCCCATTCCCCCGCCGAGTAACGGTTGACATTTGAGCGACACTGGCCTACAATGTGCATTGTATCGCCGCATTAATTGCACCCTATTCCACAGGTAAGCCTCCACCTTCGACGGGGCATCACGGAGATTAATCATGAACTCAATCCACGGTAACGATTTCAGTAAGTATTTTGAGCCCTGCGGAGGTGCTAATGCGGCTCAACAAGCTCAAGGCGAAATCGCAAAAGAGTGCGTTTCCCTCGAAAGCCATATCTCACGCTTAAACGAGACGATTGCGCAGACCGAAAACCGCCTCTATAGCGTGCTGCGCAGCCAGACAGCAGCCGCCGGAAAAAGCTCTAGCCCTGGCGAAGTCCCCCGCAGCTCTTCCACCGAGATGGGCGTCTTTGTTGAGTGCCAGAACTACCGGTTGCAGGCAGCTATCAGCCAGCTCCTGACCCTCATCGACCGCGTAGAGCTGTGATGGCCACGCGCAAGATCGGCGACATAGTTGCCACCAAGACCTCGGCAAACGGCTTTCGCAAGTACGTCACAATCGGGTCCATGCTCAAGCCCGATAGCAACGACGATAGCAAAGGTCCAGGCTTCGTCATCGCCCTCGACACCCACATCAATCTCGCAGGCCTTGACCAGCGGGATGGCACAGTGTTCTGCAGTGTGTATCATCCCAAGTCCGCCGCCCCGGCAGTGCCCACGGCCGAAAAACCCTTCCCTCGTCCTCCTCGTCCGCCCGAGTTCGCCGGCGACGAAGACGACATTCCTTTCTGAAAGTCCCCCATGACCATTACTCTCGCCCCGGACCAAGCCCCTCCGGTATCCCCTCTGCCCGGCATCAAAGTCATGCTCATCGGAGGCAGCGGCTCTGGCAAAACCTACGCCATCCGCACGCTGATCGACGCGGGCATCACCCCAATGTGCATCTTCACCGAGAACTCATTCGACGTTCTCAACGACACGCAGCCGAACAAGCTCCACTGGATGTACATCCCCCCTTCACACGACAACGTGCAGACGCTGCTCGACGTAGCCAAGCGAGTCTCCATGCTGAACGCGGACCAGCTCCAGAAAACCCACGACATGAGCCGGGCGCAAACCAACCAGTACATTCCCCTGCTAGACGCCATGATGAACTTCAAGTGTGCCCGGACCGGAACAACCTTCGGCAACGTATCCACCTGGGGAACAGATCGCTGTCTTGTCATCGACTCCCTCTCTGGCCTGACCATCGCGGCAACCAAGCTCGCCGTGGGCGAAAAGTACGCCATGACGCAGCCGGAGTTCCAGATCGCCATGAAGGTGATCGAGAACCTGATCAACCAGATCTGCACCGGGTTCCACTGCCACTCCGTCGTCACGGCCCACATGGAGCGCGAGGTTGACGAGGTGAACGGCGGGGTGAAAATCTACGCCTCCACCCTCGGACGCAAGCTCGCTCCGCTCCTCCCGCGGTACTTCACCGATGTGATCCTCGCTAAGCGGCTCGGCACCAAGTTCATCTGGGATTCCGCCGACCCGCAGGCCGATCTCAAGTCTCGCAACGCTCCCATCGCGCCCGAGCTTCCGCCCAGCTTTGCCCCCCTCATCGCCAAGTGGAAGTCCCGCGGCGGTCTCATATCCTCGTCAGTCCCAGATTAAGCGTCGGCTCAGCTTAATAGCCCATCTCGAGCCATTCCCTCAACCTAACGGAGAAAATCCATGTCCTTTGACGCAACCAACTTCATGAACGCAGTGTTCACCGAAGCCAACGACACCAAACTCATCCCTTGCCCCGCCGGCGAGTTCCAAGCCCAGATCACCAAGTGCGACCCGACCTCCGGCACCATCGGCAAGGGCGAGCGCACCGGCGAAACCTGGGCCGCGCTGAAGATGACTCTCGAGGTCAACGACGAGGGCGTCAAAGTCCTCTGCGGCCGCGACAAGGTTTTCCTCGGCGATATGGT
>JBDNGL010000092.1:0-4514 GCA_041689285.1 Opitutaceae bacterium | reverse complement strand
CTTGATAATCCGGTAAATGGCCCATCTAGCCTGCGATTCACGCTCGATAAATCGCTGCCATCCTGCCTGCAATTCTCCATGTCTCAATCGCTCCTCCCTCTCGTGCCCCAACCCAAACGCGCCGAGCGCCTCGACCAGCCGGACTTTGTGCTCTGCGCCGAAACCGTCATCAATGCGCCTGCCGTGTTCGCCGCCACCGCGCAATTTCTGGCGGGTCGCCTGACCACCTGCACGAATTGGAAACTCGCACTCAACGCGGCGGCCGCCAAGTCGTGCATCGAGTTTAAGGAATCCTCCACGCTTCCTGCCGAGGGTTACACCCTCCGCGTCACGACGAATGCAGTAACCATCAGCGCAGCCACTCCCGCCGGCGCATTCTACGGTGTGCAAACCTTGCTGCAGCTTTTTCCGCCGGCGGTCTACGGCTGTCAGCCACGGCCCGACCTGCCGTGGACTGTCGCTTGCGCCGAAATTGAAGATGCCCCTCGCTTCCGCTGGCGCGGGGTCATGGTGGACAGCTCCCGCCATTTCCAGCCGATTTGCTTCCTCAAAAAATACATTGATGTGCTGAGCCAGCATAAGATCAACGTGTTCCACTGGCACTTGGTGGACGATCAGGGCTGGCGCTTGGAAATCAAAAAATATCCCAAGTTGACCGAGATTGGCAGCAAGCGTCTCGAGACAAACCGCGGAGACTCCACCCTCAAACTTGGCGGCGATGGTGTGCCGGTCGAGGGGTTCTACACCCAGAACGAAGTGCGCGACCTCGTCGCTTATGCCGCCGAGCGCCACGTGCAGATTCTGCCGGAAATTGAAATGCCCGGCCACGCCCAGTCCGCCATCGCCGCCTATCCGGAATACGGCCTCCTGCCTGCGGCCAAGCCGGTCAGCACTGTCTGGGGCATTCACGAAACGCTCTACAACGTGAAACCGGCAACCTTCGCGTTTCTTGAGGACGTGCTGACGGAAGTCATGGCGCTGTTTCCTTTCGAATACCTCCACCTCGGTGGCGACGAAGCCATCAAGCCACAGTGGGAAAACGATCCCGCCACCCAGGCCCGCATCAAGGAACTCGGCCTCAAGAACGAACACGAATTGCAAAGCTGGTTCATCCGTCAGATCGAAAAATTTCTCACGCATCACGGGCGCAAGCTCGTCGGTTGGGATGAGATCCTCGAGGGAGGTCTGGCCAAAACCGCCACCGTCATGTCGTGGCGCGGCATCAAGGGAGCCATTGAATCGGCCAAGCATGGCAACGACGCCATCATGTGCCCTAACCAATATCTTTATTTCAATTTCAACGAAACCGTCTCACCGGAGACCGAGCCTCTCGCCTACCCGCTTTCACTACCGCTGGAGAAAGTTCATGCCTACGAGCCCATCCCCACTGAACTTTCCCCCGATGAAGCGCGCTCAATCATCGGTGTGCAGGGTCAGCTGTGGACCGAATACATCCCCACCACCAGTCGGCTCGAATACATGTCCTTCCCCCGCATCTGCGCGCTGGCCGAAGTCGCCTGGAGTCCGCGTGAGCGCCCCGACTTCCCGCATTTTCTCAATCGCCTGAAAACCCACCTGCGCCGCCTCGACTGTCAGGACGTCCGCTACCGCGCCCCGCTCGAATACGTGAACCCCTGAATCACGAATGTCTTTAAATCTGGAACCCAGGAAAGCGGGAATAGACCGGCTCACACTGTAAGGCGAGATCGCCGCATCCCGCCTTGTTTGGATTCAAACAACAATGCTCCCCATGAAACTGGACGATGTCATCCACACGACCGGTTTCGCCGTCGATCCTTTTCCGATCTATCGCGAACTCCAGGCCAACGACCCAGTCCAATGGTCGGACACTTGGAACTGCTGGGTCGTCACCCGCTACGACGAGGTGCGCACCTGCCTGCAGGATGCCAAACGCTTTTCCAACGTCGGCCGTATCACGGGATTGTTTCACCGGTTGTTTGACGCGGACCAACTCACGCAGCTCAAACCACTCGTCGATCACTACTCACACGGCCTGATCAACATCGATCCGCCCGGCCACACCCGCATCCGCCGATTGCTGCACGCGGTCTTTCGCCCCTCCACCATCAGCCGCTATCAAGATTTCGCGCAAAACTTCGTGGACAATGTGCTGGCAAAAACCCTGCCTACCGGACGGCTCACCGTCGTGCGCGATCTCGCCCAGCCGCTACCCGTGCATGTGATCGCCCGACTCTTTGGCGTGCCGGTCGGCGATGTGCCGCTCTTCACCGCGTGGTCAGCCGGGATTGTGGCATTCATGCAATCGCCCTCGCCGACTTTGGAAATCTGTCTGTGCTCGCAACAGGCCCTCCTCGATCTCCGCGCCTATCTGCGCAACGGCATCGCGGAACGGCAAAAGACCCCGCGCGATGATGTGCTCTCGCTCATGGTCCATGCCCGCAGCGAAGGCGACGCGTTGACCGAAGACGAAATCCTCGGCACCGCCGTCACCATTCTGCTTGGCGGACACGAAACGACCACGCGTTTGCTGACCACGACTTTATGGGAACTTTGCCGTTATCCCGACCAGCAGGACCTACTGCGAGCCAACCCGGACCTGATGGAATCCGCCGTCGAGGAATTCCTGCGTTTCGCCGGACCATTTCACCGCGACCAGCGCGTGGTCGCAATTGACACCGAGGTCGGCAGCAAGTCGGTGCGTAAAGGCGACTTCATCCTGATGATGCTCGCGGCCGCCAATCGTGACCCGGCGCAATTTCCCGAGCCGGATAAATTCGATCTCGCGCGAAAGCCCAACCGGCATGTCGCCTTCGGTTTCGGTCCGCATATCTGCCTCGGCGCACCCCTCGCCCGCTTGGAAATAGGCATCGCCGTCGGCTCGATTCTGAAAGCCACGAAAACGATCAAAGCCACCGATCAACCGGTTGATTGGGAATTCGGTTTTCTCCGCGGCCCCCGCGAACTCGAACTGGTATTGGAAAGTTGAGGGTTCGATCCTTTTCCATCTGGAACTGAGGAAAGCTGGAACGGAAGCTAAACTAAACAGTCACCACTATCCGCAACCTAAGGGCTGAATTTGCCGTTCCGATCCCAAAATCAGCGGTTCGCCGCGACTCCGCGTGAAACACAGTCAGATCGATCCGTATCCGGGTTTATCCGTGTCTACCCGTGGTTAAATAAATTCGTCACCCAATCACGACCGGGAGACTGACCAGCGCGCGGATGCCCATCGTGGGTTTCCAGTGCAGTTGATCGGTGCCCAACCGCAGCTCCGGGAGACGTCGGATGATCGCGCGGAAGGCGATTTCCATTTCCATCCGGGCCAGCACCGCGCCGAGGCAGAAATGCGGGCCGTAGCCGAAAGCGAAGTGTTTGTTGGGCGAGCGGCGGATGTCGAAGCGGGCCGGTTCGGGAAACTGCGCGGGATCGCGGTTGGCCGCACCGAGTAGCAGGACCACGAGTTGCCCCTGTTTGATCGTCTTGCCCCCAAACTCTAAATCTTCCCGGGCCTTGCGCACCGCGCGGGTCACCGGTGATTCGTAGCGTAGTGCTTCCTCCACCATGCCGCGCAGCAGCGCGTCGGGATCGGTCTTCAATACCGCAAATTGTTCCGGGTGTTGCACCAGCGCGAGGAGGCCACTGGCAATGCCGTTGGTCGTGGTTTCGTGTCCGGCGAGGAAGATGAAGACGCACATCGCGTGGAGTTCCTCGTTCGAAAGCTTTTCGCCGTCGGACTCCGCCTGCACCAGTGCGCTCAGTAAATCTTCCCGCGGAGTCGTGCGCCGTTCCGCGATGAGCCGTTCAAACATGTCGATCAGGGAACCGAGCGCGGCATTCGCCTGCTCCGCGTGATTCTGCAAGCGCGGACCGCCCGCGGTGCTGAACCGCATCACCCGTTCCACCAGCCGTTTGAATTCGTCCTGCTCCGCCGCTGGGATGCCGAGCATGCCGCAGATCACGGTTGCCGGCAACGGACCGCAAAAGGTGGCGATAATGTCAAAGGGCTGGCCGGGCGGCACCTTGTCCAACAACGCATCCACCAGTTGCTCAATCTTCGGCCGCAGGGTCGCGAGCATCTTGGGCGTGAAAGCCAGATTGACCAGCTTGCGCAGGCGGGTGTGGTCCGGCTCATCGGTGAGCTGAATCCATTTGGAAACGTGGTCGAGCAGCGGTTGAACCCGTTGCTTCAGTTCCGGCGACAGGGCCTGCACATACATGTCGGTGCGGTCGGAGGAGCAGCGGGCGTCCTTCAAGCCGGCCGCGACATCGGCGTAACCGGTGACCAGCCACAGCTTCATCGGTTCGCACCAATGCACGGGGTCTTCCGCGCGCAGGCGGTCGAAGAGCGGATACGGATTTCCCAGGCGCTCTTCGCAGAACGCAAGGTAGTCGGGAGATTCAAGAAGCGGTAACATCGTAAAACATATCTAAACGGTTAAAACTTATGCTATCATCCTGAGCGTAGCGAAGGATCCACGCCTTCGAAAGGTATAACCAAATGATACCGTCACTGGATTCTTCACTGCGTTCAG
>JBDNGL010000091.1:0-5932 GCA_041689285.1 Opitutaceae bacterium | reverse complement strand
GCCACCCTGATGGCCAACCTGCCCGACGCAGTCATCAATTTCATCGCCCAGAATATCTCGAAGAACATCCGCCGCCTCGAGGGCGCGCTCATCAAGGTCGCCAGCTACTCCGCCCTCACCGGCAAGACCCTCGATCTCGCGACCACCGAGATGCTCCTGCAGGACGTCCTGATGGAGCAGGCCCAGAACATCCTGACCATTGAGACCATTCAGAAGCGCGTGGCCGACCACTACCAGATCCGTCACAGCGACATGACCAGCAAGCGCCGGCCCAACAACATCGCCATCCCCCGCCAGATCGCGATGTATATCACCCGCACGCTCACTAAACACTCCCTGCAGGAAATCGGCGACGCCTTTGGCGGTCGCGATCACGGCACCGTCATCCACGCCTGCAAACAGGTGGACAACCTCATGGAGCAAGACGCCACCACCCGCAGCAGCGTGGATTTCCTCAAGGCCCAGCTCACGCGCTGAGCCGGCGTCCAAACGGACTTTTCGAAAGGTAGGCCGCCCACTGGCAGGTGCCGGCAGTCGGCACTCACCTACCTTCGCTTCTCCCAGAAATGTCACCAAGCCCTTGCTATCAGGAGCCGGTAAATCGAGAATCCGTCTTTCAAAATCGAATATTCCATGTCCCTCACACCCGAACAAACCCAGATCGTCGCCAGCTGGGTCGCCGCCGGCGATAATCTTTCCATCATCCAGAAGAAACTCGCCGATGAGTTCAAAATCTCACTGACCTACCGCGATGTCCGCTTCTTGGTGGACGATTTGGAGCTCACGCTGAAGGACCCCGCGCCCAAGGCCGACGCCAGCGATCTCTCCAAGGTCCCAGCCGCTAAGCCCGCCGTGCCGGCATCCGAAAAGAAAAGCTTCATCGACAAGGCGAAGGAAAAACTTGGTCTCGGTGGCACCCCCGAAGAAGGCGAACTGCCAGCCGAAGAAGAATTCACCGACGAAGCCGCGGATGAGCTCCCGCCCGCGGCCGGCAACGTCACCGTCGAGATTGATAAGGTCACCCTCACCCCCGGCGCCCTCGCCAGCGGCAGTGTTACTTTCAGCGATGGTGTCACCGGCAAATGGATCGTGGATAATCAAGGCCGCCCCGGCTTCACGTCTATCAGCCAGCCGGGCTACCGGCCGAGTCCGGCCGATGCCCAAGGTTTCATGCAGGAACTCAGCCGCGCCTTACAGTCCCGCGGAATGTAAGCGTGGTGAGCGGGATTTCGAAATCCCGCCACCTCGTGGGCACGCGTGCGGAGCGAGCGGCTAGAGCCCCGCTCGCGTCGCCAGCTCGCGTTCCCGGCTCGGGCTATGACCGGTGGCCTGCACGAACTGGCGGTGGAAATACTGCGGATTGCCCAAACCTGCCTCGATGGCCACCGCCTTGAGCGGCAACCGCGTGGTCGCTAGGAGATGCCGCGCCAGCTCGATCCGCCGGTTGAGCAGATAACGTTGCAGGGTCATACCATGGCGTGCCCGGAACTTGCGGGACAGGTGATTCTGACTCACCCCTGCCTGGTAGGCGAGCGCCGGCACATCCAGCGTTTCGCGATAATGCTCATCCAAGTGCCGCCGCACCTGTTCGAGCACCCCGTCCACCCGCGTCGCCGCCAACGCCGCCGCTACCGGCGGACGCGAACCCACCGCCACGGCGACCGCCAACAACAGGCTTTGCAACGCCGTCGAGGCCGCCAGCCGGGCGAGCTTAGCCTCCGGATCACCACCACCGGCAAGCCGGTGCAGATGGATGATTTCCTGCAATCGCTCGTGCAACCAGCGTCCCTGCGGACCCGGCCGCCAATGCAAGGGCAGCCGTAGCGGGGATTTTCCAGCCGGCAGTGTCTCAAAATGCAGACAGAGATGATAACCCGTGCCATCCAAGGCATACCGCGTCGATAGTTGCGCCGGTGTCAGCGTGAAATCCCCCGGCTGCAGCCTCACCAAGCGGTCGCCCAGCCACAGCCGAGCAGTGTAATCATACAAGTGCAGTGCGACCGTGCCGCCGGACACATATTCCACGCCGGGATCATGCTCCGGCATTGGGAAACGCCCGCCATCACGCAGCACGGGGGCAGCCACCCGCGGCCAACCGAGAGAATTCAGGATATTACCCATGTATTGAAATCAGACAACAGGAACCGAAATCCGACAACCGCTTTTCCTTTCCCACCGGCCACGGAGCCGGCTCGATTTTCCCAGCCTGTATCCCTATGCCCACCGCCCAATCCATCCGGAGTTTTTTCAAGAAAAACGGTTACTACATCGCCCGCGGCGTTTACCGCCCGGCTGAAATCAAGCGCCTCGAGCGCGAGTATGACCGCATCGTGCGCCAGTTGGCGCGGAACGGTGACCTCAACACCCGGTGGACCGGCGAGCGGCAGAAGCAGGTCGGCGGCGAGAAGAGCATGATCACGCACACCCACAACGTGCAGTGCTACTCGGCCGTCTGGCTGCAGGCCATCCAGTCGCCCCGCCTGCTCGACCTCGCCGAGGCCATCCTCGGCCCCGATATTATCCTGCATCATACGAAGCTGATCCAGAAACCCCGAGAAGACGGCATGCCGTTCGGCATGCATCAGGACTGGTCCTATTTCCCCTCGGTCAACGACACCATGATCGCCGCCTCCATCCACGTGTCCCGCGCTACCGACCAGATGGGCTGCCTGCGGGTCTATCCAGGCTCACACCAACTCGGCCGGGCCGCCCACACCGGTGGCCAGGAACCTTGCGATCTCCTCGACCAGTATCCGCTGGAAAACGCCACGGTGATTGAGGCCGAACCGGGCGACGTGCTTTTCTTTCACTACTTCACCTTGCACGGCTCGAAGCACAACCGTTCGCGCCAGTTGCGCAAAAACCTGCTCGTCCAGATGCACGCCGGCAACGACGAGATCGAAGCCGGCAACGGCCACCCCAACGCCCACCTCACGCTCCGCGGCTGGAATCACCGGATGAACCGTAGCACCGCCAATCAGGACTGAGCGTGGACCGGCCGGTCCCTCTGCCGACCACAACACTCTCAACACGCAGAGGGACCTGCGCGTCCACCTCCTTGAATCGGTCTCATTTCTCGTTATCGTGATCGTTCCCATTGCACTCGAACTGAGCCGGGCTGACGAACGAGAGGGATAACGAAACAAATCACACTCCCCTCCTCCCATGCGCACCGTCCACATCGTCTTCAACGCCCATCTCGACCCCGTCTGGCTCTGGCCCTGGACCGGCGGCGTCGATGAATGCCTCAACACGAGCCACACGATGTGCAACACGCTCGATCGCCACCCCGACATCATCTTCACCCGTGGCGAGGCGTGGGTCTATGAGCAGGTGCGACGCCACGATCCCGCGCTCTTCCGGCGCATCGTGAAACACATCCGCGCCGGCCGTTGGTCCGTGGTCGGCGGCTGGTGGATCCAGCCCGATTGCAATCTACCCGGGGAGGAAAACATGCACCGGCAGATCAGCCTCGGCCGCGCTTGGTTTGAAAAATACCTCGGGCTCTACCCGCGCATCGGCTACAATGTCGATTCCTTCGGCCACACCGCCGCCCTGCCCGACGTCATGGCCGCGCACGGCCAGCACAGCTACGTTTTCATGCGCCCCATGGCCCAGGAACGGGATCTGCCTGCGCGCCTATTCCGTTGGCGAGGTCGGCCCGGTGGAAAAATCATCAACACCTTTCGCATCCCGCACGGCTATTGCACCGTCACCCCGCCCACCCTCCGGCACCTCGAGGGCTCATTGGATGATCTGCCCAAAGGCGTCACGCACACCATGAGCTTCCTCGGTGTGGGCGACCATGGCGGCGGACCCAATGAACCCATCATCCAATGGGTCCGTGATCACCAACACGCCATACCCGGCGTCCAACTTGTTTTCTCTTCACCTGAAAAATTCTTCAAGGCCCTCGCGCCCCAGCTGAAGTATCTCCCGCTCGTCACCGGCGAACTCCAGATGCACGCCATCGGCTGCTACACCACCCACCGGCCGGTGAAGCTCGGCGTCCGCCATGCCGAGAACCATCTCACCCAAGCCCGGCTGGCGCTCACTAAGGCCAAACCAGCGGAACGCCGGGCCGCCGCTCCGGCCCTTCAGGCTGCTTGGGAGAGCCTGTGCTTCAACTCCTTCCACGACACCCTCGGCGGCAGTTGCACCCCTAGCGCCGCCCGCGCCGCCGACGACCAGCTCGCTGGCGTGAAAGCCTCTGCCGAAACCCTCCTCAGCGAAACTTTCCGCCGCCGCGCCCACGCGCTGCCCGCCGACCCGCGCCAGCGCATCGTCGCTGCCAATTACTCGGCCGAAAATTTCTCCGGCTACATTGAGCACGAGCCGTGGCTCGAATGGACTCACTGGAAACCCGACTGGTGCCTGCTCGACGAGCGCGGCCATCTCGTGCCCCACCAGCTCATCGAGCCCGAGACGCTCATGCCCGACACCATGCGCGTGCTCTTTCCGCTCGATGTCGCTCCGGGCGCGCTCCGCACCGTCCGCATCGCCCGCAATCCCAAGGGCAGACCTGCGTCGCTCAAAGGCGCTGCACCGGACTACGCGCTCACCGTTGCCGCGGACGGCCGCGGCAGCCTGCAGACAGCGACCGGCCTCACCTGCTCGTTGCCGGAACTCCGCCTCATCGAGGACAAATCCGACACCTGGTCGCACGGCATCGACCGCTTTGCCGGCCCGCAACTCGACCATGCCCATTGGGACGACCCGGAGTTGATTGAGACCGGCCCCCTCCGTCACCTCTGGCGTCTCACCGGTCGCATCGGCGCCAGTCGCCTCTGCGCCGATTGGCGGCGCTATCGCGGCCAGAACTTTTATGAGCTCCGCCTGCGGGTTACCTGGCATGAACACCACCGGCTCCTGCGTCTCTCTTGGGCTCCGGGCCCCGCCATCACCAGCCGTGAAGACGGCATCCCCGGCGGCGGGCTCAACCGCCCCAGCGACAGCCGCGAACTTCCCCTGCGCGACCGCTCCCTGCTCAAGCTCGCCGATGGCACCTGCGCAGGTATCGTAGCCCCCGAGGTTTTCGCACTGAGTGGCGATACCGCCGCGGTGCATCTCACGCTACTGCGCTCTTGTCCCTTCGCCCACCACGACCCGAAAATCCTCCCCGCAAAACTAGAGCACTACGCTTGGCAGGATCAAGGCGAACACACCTTCGTCCTGCGTTACTACCCGCCCGGAAAAGTCACCGCGACGGGACTCGATCGCCACGCCCTCCATCTCCAGCAAAGTCCCGTCATCGCCGACCTTACCCGTGGGATGTCACATCGCCCCTTCAAAGAAGACGCCCACTGGCCGGTATGAGTTTAAAGCCTATCCGCATAACCTCTACCCCACAGAGCGATCTGAGAAAATTGCAGGGCCCGCGTCCCTGCATGAAAGCCCATGCTGCCGCCACGGTGCTGATGGTCACCGATCTCGAACGTTCGCTGCGGTTCTATATGGATGCGCTGGGATTTGAGCAGGAGTTTCGTTTCGGTATTTACGTCGGCCTCAAATACGGCCCGGTGCAGATCCACCTCACCCAGAGTGGCAATCCCGACGCGCAACCCGTCGGGGCAGGCTCGGTTTATCTTTTCTGCGACGAAGTGGACACGTATTACCGCGCCCTCACCGCTAAAGGGATCCAAGCCGAGGCCCCACCGCGCGACTACGACTACGGCATGCGGGATTTTTGCGTGCTCGATCCCGATGGCAACCGCGTCGGTTTCGGCACTGAGAACTCTGGTGATTTATCCCACAACCCCAGTTCGTAACATCCAACTAATTACGAGGCCCATTAGGCGTCCGCTAGCAGCTTCAACAATTCCGCCTCATCAATCACCGGGACGCCGAGTTCGCGCGCCTTGTCGAGCTTCGAGCCAGCCTCGGCCCCGGCGAGCACGTAACTGGTCTTCTTGCTGACGCTCCCGCTCACCTT
>JBDNGL010000090.1:0-20779 GCA_041689285.1 Opitutaceae bacterium | reverse complement strand
TGCGCGAGGCCCACGCGACGTTGCAAAAGGCGGGCACGCCGGCGCTGCACTATATCGAGGGGCACGCCTTGTATGGCACGGACAGTGAAGGGTCCACCGACAACGCCCATGCCAATGATCTCGGGTTCATGCGCATGGCTGAAGTCATGGAACCCGTGCTGCGGACGGCCCTTGGCGCGAAATAATTACCCCGCACAGCGACAGGTCATGCACTGACGGCGGAGCGCCTATCCGAATACCGCTACCCCCAAGCGCGGATGAAGGAACCTGGAAGATGCGAGCCCGCCACCCGCAAGGGTTTCGGATTGGTGCTTAGGGTCGATCCACGGGGTCGGCACGTTGATTGTGAATTTGTAGCTGAAGAAAAGATGGGAAGTATTTTGATCCACACTTTATTAAAATCTTCGTCCAGAGTTGCACTCCCAAGCACTACGATGAAATCAATCCGCAAGGGCCTAGACCGCTCGGACTGAACCGCCTCCCAAACCGTGACCGGCGAACTAATTGGCGCGCCGTGAGTTCAGGCTGCATCCCATGGGCTTCCATGAGCGTAGCACCGACATGCGCTCCTTTTTCGCCTTCATCTTCACCGCTTTCCTCCCGCTCAGCGTCACTGTTGCAGAACCCGTGCTCAACTCAGCCGAGGTGTGCGCACGTTGGCTCGGCGACTGGATCGGAGTCCTCGAATACCGCAACTATCAGCCGCCGCATGGCCGCGTGAAGTTGCCGACGATCCTCTCGGTTACGCGCGTCCCTGACGATACCACCACCGTAAAACTGAGTTTCGTCTACGGCGATGGCCCCGGAAAAACTGTGTAGTCCACTTCCCGCCTCGACCTCGACCTCGCGGCCCGCCGCCTCACGTGGAACCACGAGGGGAAACTGCCCAGCCCAGCCGAGACGTTCACCCTAGCGGATTCCTCCGCCAACGGAGACCGTCTGGTGATCCTCGGCACCGCGATGGACGACAATCGGGAATCACGCATCCGCTATACCTTTACGCTCGAAGAAGGCATCTGGCGCATCCTCAAGGAAACCCCCAGCGAAGGCCCGGAGTTTGCGTTCCGGCACGAGTATCGACTCCGCCGCAACGGTTAGAGCTTCGGCGTCGGCCAACTCGCGCCAACTGGGGCCGACCGTGGCTTGTGGAGTATCTGCCATGCCCAGTTGGCTTGGATCATAGACGTAAAACCCGGGTTGTTCATTGGTTTTAGGTTAACCGCGTAAGCCCGCATCATCGCAGACGTGGTTTGCGGCTCTGGGCCGGCGCACAAAAAAGCCCCGGACTCGCGTCCGGGGCTTGCGGTAAATCGCTGACCCGCCTGCTTACTTCCAGTTGAGGATGAGACGGGTGTAGTAGGTGGTGTCCATGTCCTTGCGGCCAGGCTGCGGGCGGCTGTTGAACTGGTTGTTCAGGCCGATACGCAGCTTCCAGAACTTGGCGGCCAGCGGGATCTCGAAGCCGGAATCGTGGATAAAGCGGTAATCGGCAAAATCGTCGATCGAGGGCAGGTATTGCAGGTCGGTCACGAGGGTCGCGAGGGTGCCGACCTTGAAGACGTTGTTCAGCCCGAGTGAGGCCACCGCGCCGCCGTTGTCAGCGCCGGTGCTGTAGCTCTCAAACCGGTAACCGGCACCCAGCCGGAGGTTGAGCTCTTGGCGGTCGTTCTTGATAACGCGGTATTTGAAGCCGGCATCGGTTGTCGAACGCAGGTCCACACCCTCGACGTTGTCACGCTCCAGCTCCTGCCGCATGAACCAGCCGACGTGTTCGGAGAAGAAGGTGGAATAATCCACGCCGACGATCAGCTCATCGGCGGTCTTGTTTTTGATGCCGGCGGCATCCTCAGAGGAGGCGTAGTTGGTCGTGCCGTAGAACTTCAGGGTGTCCTGCTTACCCGCGAGGGTGGCAACGAAGCCGGCCGCGAGGCCGGTGGAGTTGGTGTTGCCGCTCTGCCCGGTGAGATCGAAGGTCGACTGGATGGCCCACTTGCGCTCGTGCGCGGCGAGGTCGGCCTTCGCGGCGGTCACCTGCGGGTCTTCGACGCCAGAGCCCCATGAAGAGGCGACCTTGGCCACCTCGGTCATCAGCACACCGTCCGCGCCGGCGATCTGGATGGCGTCACCCGCGCCCGCGACGGTGCCTTCGAGCACCGTGCCGCTAGCGAGACGCACGAAGACAGGGGCATCGGTGGTCAGGGCGGTGACCTCGCTCTGTTTGATGACGAGATCGCCCGCATAAACAGTGCTCACGTGGACGTTGCCACCCTCGATCTTGGTGACGGTGCCCACAATGCGGGCACCGTTACGGGTCTCGACGACATCGGCGGCCAGCGGGGCCGTAGAGATCAAGGCGAAGGAAACGAGGGCAAGGAGTGCCCGGAGGGTGTTTTTATGGTGCATGGCGATTGGAAAAAGGGAGACGAAAGCAAGGACTGCAACCTGCTGTCAATCCGTTGCTCCGCACGGAAGGCATGGGGATAGGCTCCGGGCGGTAGCAATCCATTCGGCCCTCAACTGGCGGTAGTTCGGGGTAGGGCGCTGCGTATCTATTGGTGTTCATCCGTGGTTAAACCCGGTCTGGCATTCAGGTTTCCCCGTGCCCGCCGGCCCATGGGCTTGGCAACGGCCCGTCTGTTAGTGGTTTACCCGCCACGCCACGCCCACCATGGTGTCCGCATGACTCCGCTCCGCCCCGCCCTTATCGTCGCCGATCGTTGGCAGGAATACCAGTTGCTGGACTGCGGCGACGGTCTGAAGCAGGAACGTTGGGGCGCACATACCCTCGTGCGACCCGACCCACAGATCATCTGGCCGCGGCAAGGCGTGGCGCCGGGCGCCAAATGGGAAAACTGGGACGGCTTCTACCACCGTAGCGACAAAGGCGGTGGCCAGTGGGAATACCGCCGCCCCCTGCCCGATCACTGGACCGTCCGCTACGCCCCGCTGAAACTCGCGTTCAAGATCCACCCCACGAGCTTCAAACACACCGGCCTCTTCCCGGAGCAGGCGGTAAACTGGGAATGGTTCAGCGCGTTGATAGCGAACGCGCGTTCACAATCTGACCGACCGATCAATGTCCTCAATCTCTTCGGCTACACCGGAGCCGCCACCTGCGCCGCCGCCGCCGCCGGGGCGAATGTCTGCCACGTGGACGCCGCCGAGGGCATGGTGAAATGGTGCCGCGAAAACACCGCCCTCTCCGGCCTCACCGACGCGCCCATCCGCTACCTTACCGATGACTGCCTCAAGTTTGTGCGCCGCGAACTCAAGCGGGGCCGCCAATACGACGCCATCATCATGGACCCGCCCACCTATGGCCGCGGCAGCACCGGCGAAATGTGGAAACTCGAGGATCATCTCTGGCCGTTGCTCACCGAGTGCGGCCAGTTGCTTAGCGACACACCGCTCTTTTTCCTTATCAACGCCTACACCGCGCGCCTCTCCCCCACGGTCGTCGCCAACCTGCTCACCGCCCTATTGGGCAAACGCGGCGGCACCATCACCGCCGGCGAGGTCGGCCTCCCCATCCAGCGGGACGGCAAGGTCCTCCCCTGCGGCATCTACGGCCGCTGGGAGGCGTGAGCGCTCATCGCCTCTCTCAATCGGATCAAAACAGGCAGGGCCCGACTTCCGTGACGGGCCGAAAAATGCCCCCATCTCGCCGGTGCCCGGAGACAGGCCCCCGCCTTTCCAGCCGATGATTGCCTGAGCCTGAGTAAATGCCGCCGCCCGCCAAAGTTCGTAATACGAACATTGGCGGATCGGTGCTCGCTCCTGGCGAGCGCCGTCCAATCCTCACCGATACTGCGCCAGCTCCAGAATCACACCGTCGGGGTCGAGAAAATAGACGAGGGTCTTTTCGCCTTGGTCGTGCTTCACCACACCGGCGGGCACGCGCACGGGGTCGCTGAAAAACTCCACGCCGGCCGCCTGCAGTCTAGCGACCACGGCCGTGATGTCGTCGACCTGCAGCGCAATGTGCCGCAGTCCGACGGTATTGGCGCGGCGATTATCCTTCGGATCGGCCCCCGCCGGGTGTTCATAGCACAACAGCTCGATCCGCGGTTCGCCAGCCGGCGCGACCACGTAGGCCACCCGGCCCTTCACGCCCTTCAGCCCCACAATGCGATCAATCCACTCACCCTCCAGCGAGGCCTCCTTCATCAGCCGTAAGCCCAACAGCTCGGTGTAAAAGCGCACCGACCTTTCAAGGTCGGCCACAACGATATTGATATGGTCAATCGCGCGGATCATGCGGTGACTGCCACTTTTGCCGCGACTTCCGTCAAGGGAAGGCTTTTCTCTGCGCCATGACTTCGTTTGCCGACACCTTCTACGAAAGCGCGATGGGTAAAATCGCTGCGGCCCGTGAAAAAAATCTCCCGGTGCTGAAAAAAATCGCGCCGGCCATCGGCCAGTCGCTCGCGGCAGGTGGCGTGCTGCACGTCTTTGGCAGCGGGCACAGCGAGGTCATTGGCCGCGAAATCATTGGCCGCGCCGGCGGGCTTGTCGGCGTGACCGGCCTCATTGATCCCACGGGCGGTTTTATCGAGAACCTGGTTGGTTACGGCACCGCCCTCGCCGGACGGCACGACCGCCAGCACCAGTTCCTCGCCGGCGAGACCGTCATCGTCATCTCGAACTCCGGCAAAAATTCCGCGCCCATTGAGGTTGCCCTCTATGCCAAGGAGAAGGGCCTTCACGTAGTCGGCCTGTGCTCCGTCGCCATGTCCACCGCTGCCACCACAGTGCATCCCGGCGGCAAGAAACTCCACGAGATCGCCGACCACGTGCTCGATAACCTCGGCGTGCCTGGAGACACGCTCATCGATATCGGTGGCGGTGAGATGAGCGGGCCTACTTCCACCCTCGTCGGCGGGATGCTGCTCAACCTCCTCATGCTTGGGGTCATGGAATGGCTGAAAACCAACGGCCAGCCGCTGCCGCTTTTGCGCAGCCAGAACCTCCCCGGCGCCATCGAGCACAACCGCACCATCGGCGAAGCCTACAAGCACCGGCTCAGCCGCCCACTGGCTTGAGCATTTACCTACGTTTCCGTGTTCATCTGTGCAAATCCGTGATGCCAAAATATTCCGCCTTGGTTGCGACCGAGCCACCCGCGGCTTTAGTAGTTAAACCTCTCCGATGAATTATAAACTCGGCGTTGATGGCGGCGGCACCAAGACGGAGCTGATCCTAGTTGATTCAGCCGGGAGCATCCTCGCCCGCCACACCGGGCCCGGTTGCAACCCCAGTCTGCTCGGTCCCGATGGTGCCCGGGCTCAACTGATGGCGCTGTTGGGGCAACTGCTCGCGACGACGTCCGGCCCCGTCCCGGTGACGGCCACCCATCTCTACATGGCCGGTGCGCCCGCTTTCTGGAGCGAAACCGCCACCGCCCTCACCGGCTTCGGCCAAGTGACGACGGGCGATGATTCCCTGCCGGTCCTCGAACTCGCCACCGGCGGCGCGCCGGGGCTCACGCTGCACAGCGGCACGGGTTCGTTTGTGGCCGCACGCGGTGTGGATGATTCGATTCATTACTGCGGCGGCCTCGGCTGGCGGTTTGGCGATCCCGGTAGCGGGCACGAGCTCGGTCGTCGTGCCCTCGGGCGCGCGCTGCTGGAGCTCCAAGGCTCGACCGAGCGCACCGCGTTGGCCGAGGCGCTTTGCGCCTACACCGGGATTCCTGATTATGCCGCGACCTCGCGCTATTTTTATACAACACCCGACGCCAATACCCGCGTCGCCGGCTTCGCGCCTCAGGTCCTAGCCCTCGCCAAAGTCGGCAACGCTCCCGCCTTGGCCACCCTTGGGGAAACGCTCACCGAGTTCGTCGATTTCGCCCGCCAAATTTCCGCCCGGCTCTTTGGCGACCGCCTGGTCGCTTGTGGCATCAGTGGCGCGATCCTCAACCACGAGACCGTCGCCGCCCTCCTCCGCGAGCTCATCGCCGCCCGCGCTTGGCCGGTGAAACTCAATTTCATCACCGCCCCGCCCATCGAAGGCGTGCGCCGCCTGCTCATTCGCAGTTAAACTCTCGTCGTGTTTATCCTGCCCCTCGCCTCCGCTTCGTGGAAATTCCGCGATGCCAAGAAAAAATCCGCTTGGCACCCCGCCGTTGTGCCCGGCTGCGTCCACCGTGATCTGCACCGGCACGCGCTGATTCCCGATCCGTTCTTCGGCACCAACGAGCTCGATCTCCAGTGGATCGAGCACCGCGACTGGGAATACACCACGACTTTCAAGGTTTCCGACGCCCTCCTTGCCGAGGAAGTCGTGGAGCTCGCCTGCGACGGCCTCGACACCCTCGCCACGGTTTATCTCAACGGCCGCGAACTCGCCCGCACCGATAACATGTTCATTAGCTGGCGCTGGGGTGTAAAATCGCGCCTGCGCGCCGGGAGTAATGAATTGCGCATCGTCTTCGCCAGCATCGGCCGGGCGTTGCCGAAGACCCGGCCGGAGCATCAGCCGAAGGAGTTCAACGATTCGATCGGTCGCAGCTCCGTTTTCCGCAAGGAGCAATGCCAATTCGGCTGGGACTGGGGTCCGCGCTTTGTCACCGCCGGGATCTGGCGTGATCTCCGCCTCGAAGCGTGGAGCGGCAACCGCCTCGAGTCCGTCCGCGTAACCCAGACCCACACCGCTAGAACCTGCGGCGAACCCGCCGAGTCCGTCACCCTCACCTTCACCCCCGAGCTCGCGCGCAAAAATCAACCTTTCACTTATTACATGAAAGTAGCGCTGGAGGGAAAACGGGTGGCGGAGACCTCGGGTCGTGGCAGCAGCCTGCAGGTAAAAATCGCTAATCCCCAACTCTGGTGGCCCAGCGGCCACGGCGCGCAACCGCTCTACACCGTGGAGGTGACGGCGCAGGATGGCGCGGGCCGCCCCTTCGGCTGCTGGTCGCAGCGCATCGGCCTGCGCACCATCGCGCTCGATCGCTCGCAAGACCAATGGGGCGAGTCTTTCCAATTCGTCGTCAACGGCCGACCCGTCTTCGCCAAGGGCGCCAACTGGATCCCCGCGCATAGTTTCGTCGCCGGGCTCACGCGGGCCGACTACGCGCGTGATCTGCAATCCGCCGCCCGCGCCAACATGAACATGCTGCGCGTCTGGGGCGGCGGGCTCTACGAGAGCGAAGCGTTTTATGATGTATGCGACGAACTCGGCCTGCTCGTGTGGCAGGACTTCACGTTCGCTTGCACGCTCTATCCCGGCGACCGCGCCTTCCTCGCCAGCCTCAAGACCGAGGCGGAACATAATATCCGGCGCATCCGCCACCGCGCGAGCCTCGCGCTCTGGTGCGGCAACAACGAGATCGAGACGCTCAACTGGGACACCCTCAAAAAGAATCCAAAACTGCGCCGCCACTACGACATCGTCTTTCATGAGCTTCTACCCGCCGCCGTCGCCGCCCACGATGGCGTCACGCCCTACTGGCCGACTTCGCCCTGTCGCGGCGGCAAACGCAGCAACGATTACACCGACAAAGCGCTCGGCGAGAAGAGCGGCGATACGCACTTTTGGGATGTGTGGCATGCTCGCCACCCAGTGAAGGACTACGAGAAGTGGAAATTCCGCTTCGTTTCCGAATTCGGCATGCAGAGCTACAGCTCGCCGGAGACGCAGGCCACGTTCAGCACGTCCGACGACGACAACGTCTTCGGCCCGGTGATGGAAAACCATCAGAAGAACACCGCCGGCAACCAGATCATCCTCGATTACGTCTCGCGGCTTTACCGTTTCCCGAAGAGTCAGGACGCGCTGATCTACCTATCACAGCTCAACCAGGCGCATTGTCTGCAGACCGGGGTCGAGCACTATCGGCGCATCATGCCCGTTTGCATGGGCGCGCTCTACTGGCAGCTCAACGACTGCTGGCCCGTCGCCTCCTGGAGCTCCATCGAGCACACCGGCCGCTGGAAGGCACTGCACCACATTGCCCGCCGCTTCTTCGCCCCGGCGCTCGTCAGCACGCACGTGCCCGGCACCGAGTCCGCCATCATCGGCAACTACCGCCGCACCACCGTGCGCCACGTGCACCTCCACACCGTTTACGACGGCGCTGCGCCCACCGCGGACGGCGTGCTGCTCTGGGATCTATTCCACGTCGACGGCCGTATTCTCTCCGGCGGCAAGAAAAACGTCCGCCTGCGCTATGGCCAGAGCGTGCGCCAGCAGATCCTCGATCTCGCCAAACCGCTCGCCGCCCACGGCCGCGATCACCTCTATCTGCGCATCGCGCTTGAAATCGATGGTCTGCGTGTGAGCGAAGAAACCGTTTTTCTCACCCCCCCGCGCTTTGTCGCGCTCCCGAAAACGAAAACCGCGACCGCGATCCGCCTGCTTAATCCGCAAAAGGCCCTGCTGACCTTCCGCTCACCAGTCTTCCAGCACCGCTTCGCCTTCAAGTTACCCGGACTCGCGCACCACAGCAGCGATAATTATTTCGAACTCTACCCCGGCGAGCAAAAGGAAATCCTCGTAGAGTTCGCGCGTCCCGTAACCAAAGCCGCAATCGCCAAGGCGCTGGACCACCAGTCTCTCGCGGATACTTACGCTTAGTTATTTGGCGAGGATTGGAATCGCCATTTGACCTCTGCGCCTCGAGGTCAGGGGCGGGATACTTAACGGCCCCTCCTGCCAGAAGGCGGTTAGAAGTAACCGCCCCTACCGCAGCTCCAGTCGTGGAACCAGGTAGCCCGCATCCGCCGCTTTGACGTTTGCTCGGTTTTGCTGCTTGCTCACCGGCTCGCATGTCCGTCGTTGTTCAAACATCCCTGCTCCTCGCCGAGACCGACTGGGTCGCCCGCCGATCGGTCCACGAGAAGCGCGTGCGCGCGTGGACCGATCCGCATCAGGCCCGGACCGCCCGCGGCGAAAAACACCCAGTGTATGATTTTCTGTTCAGCTACTACGCCTTCCGCGCCGCGTGGCTGCGACGTTGGCATCCCGGCCCCGACGCGTGCCTCGCCGGGGAATCCGCCCGCGAATTCCTGCGCTGGCCGGAATACCGCGAAACCGCTGACGGCGTGAGCGTTGACCCCACCACGCTGCCGCCGCACCGCCGCGAATTCGTTGCGTGGTTACGCGACCTACTCACCACCATGCAGGTTCGCCCGGCCTTCTACGGCTGCTACGGCCTGCACGAATGGGCGATGGTTTACCGGCAGACGCCGGAGGAATTGCGGCACAACCAATATCCGCTCCGCTTTTTGCCAGAAGAAATCGCCCGGATCGTCGAGGCCGCGCCGCTCGCGTGCACGCACTTCGATGCGTTTCGCTTCTTCAACATCCCGGCGCAACCGTTGAACAAAGTCCAACCGACCCGCGCCACCAGCCCGTCGCACGAGCAACGCGGTTGCCTGCACGCCAACATGGATCTCTACAAGTGGGCTTTCAAACTCGCGCCGTTCACTCCGGCCGAGCTCATCGCCGACTGCTTCGCGCTGGCGCGCGACATCCGCGAGGTGGACATGCGAGCGAGCCCTTACGACCTCGCGGCGCTGGGCTTCGCGCCTATCACGATTGAGACCCCGGTCGGACGCGCGGAATACGAATCGCACCAGCGCGCCTTCGCCTCCCGCAGCGAACCGTTGCGCACCCGCTTAGTCGCGCTTTGTGCACGCTTGCTCACCGGCTGATTTGGCCTACGGCGACCACTCCGAGCTACCCCGCCTTTACCAGCGCGCGTCCGTGCCTGGCGGCCGGATGTATTCTTGTGGGTGGATCAGGTTGCGTGCGAGTGGATTGGCCCGCGCGAGCAATTCTGGCGAAGCGTGGTAGCCCCAGCGCGTGCGGTTCCAAGCGGAGCCATAGCGATAGACCGCAATCTTGCGCTCGCCGGGATTCACGCGCTTGGCGGAACCGTGGCAGGTCGCATCCACAAAAACAATCGCATCGCCCGCCTGTAGATGAACCTCGATAGCGCCGGGGATGCCGTCGACCGACCCCCCGCCGCCATCGCCCCATTCATTAGAACGGTCACGGTTCGTAAAGGCCGGATGGATAATGTTCGATTTGTGCGAACCGGGGATGACCATCGTGGCGCCGTCGCCCGGCCCGATATCGGTGAAGGCGATCAGCACATTGATTTGATTACAATGAAAGCGTCCGTTGTGGTAGCCGAACGCCATGCGCTTGGCTCGGTCGTGACCGCCGGCATGCAGGGGGATCGCCTCGCCGGGCCCGCGAATAGTGTAGAAGTTCTCATCGATGAAGGCCGGACCGTGATGGTAATCGAAAGTCTCGTGGCCGCCGATGAAGCGTAACACATAATTGATATAGTTCGGATGGTCGATCATCCGCTCCAAGGTGCCACCCATTTCATAGACCTGTTGGTAGCTGATGCCACGGTGCTCGGGGTGGTCTTCGCGTTGCACCCAGCCTTGCCAGCCTTTGCGCGGCAGCGAGCGCGGGATGGTATCAATGCGGGTGTTGACGTCAGCCACTTCCTCCTTGGACAGCACCCCGCGCAGGATGACGAATCCGTTCAGATCGAACAGGTATTCATCGAGGACTGTCGGCACGCGGGCCGCAGGGACATTAACGTGGGGCGGAAGGGACAGGTGATTGTGATAGCGGGGTGGTTCCATGACGTGGCGAGGATAGCAGGACTCTTCAGAAACTTCTTTCCGTTTATTCCAAATATATTCTTTAATAGTAACCATGCCTCGCTCCAGCCCTCTTGCCCGTTCGGAGGACCATCATGAGCTGGCGATGGGATTTCGCGTGTGGCGGATGTCGGCGGCCGGCGTGATGGCGGCGCCGCACACGCATCCCGACGTTGAGGTGAATTTTCTGTTTACGGGTAGTTTTTCCTACCTGCACGGCGGTAGCGTCGTGCAGGTTGAGGCAGGCCGATTCACGGTCCTGTGGGGCGGCGTGCCCCATCAGACCATCCCGCCCGGCATCGTGGATGCAGGCATCTGGATCACACTACCCCTCGGCTGGTTTTTGCAATGGCAACTGCCGCACGCGTTGTCCGAACGGCTGCTGCGCGGTGAAATCGTCTCCGGTGCGCCCGTGGCGGGGGACCGGGTATTGCTGGAACGATGGCTGGAGGATGTCGCCAGTGGCCGGGCCGATCGTCAGCGCGTGTTGCAATTGGAAATGGAGGCGCGCTTTCACCGACTGGCGCTCGACACCCCAGCGAAACCGCGCCGCGCCAACCAGCCAACTGACCAGGCCGGCGCTGGGCAGATCGCCCGAGTCACGCGTTTCATCGCCCAGCATTACCGCGAGCCACTCACCATCCAAGCCATCGCCGACGACGTGAAGCTGCACCCCAAATACCTCATGCGGGTTTTCAAGAAACAATGCGGTGTGAGTGTGTGGGCATACCTCACGCGACTGCGCGTCTCGCATGCCCAGCGGTTGCTCATCACCAGTGATCTGAAGGTGCTCGACGTCGCGATGGAGAGTGGCTTTTCGTCCGTAGCTCCCTTTTATGTGGCCTTCGCAACCCATACCCGCGGCTTACGCCCGCTGGACTACCGCCGCCAAAACCGGCCGACGGCCGGCACGTGAGCCGCAGCCTTCTTTCCATGAAAAAAACTGATCTCCGGCTTGGTATCATCGGCTCCGGCGGGCGCGGCGGCAGCCTGGCCCGCATCGCGCATCGGCCCGGCCAAGGCGCCCGGGTCGTAGCCTGCTGCGACCTCAGTCCTACGACCTTGGCACGCAACCGCACGGAATTTGGTGCGGATATCTTCACGACTCATGACCAACATGCCTTACTGGCACGGGATCTTGATGCGGTGATCATCGGCACGCCGGATTTCCTGCACGAGGAACAGGCTCTCGCCGCCCTCGCCCGCGGCTTGGCGATCTATCTCGAAAAGCCGATGGCCCTCACCACCGCCGGGTGCGACCGCATTCTCGCCGCCGCAAAAAAATACCGCGCTCGCCTCTACGTGGGCCACAACATGCGGCACATGGCGTTTGTCCGGAAGCTGAAGGCGCTCATCGATGACGGGGCCATCGGCGAGGTGAAGGCTTGCTGGTGCCGACACTTCGTCGGCCACGGCGGTGATTTCTACTTTCGTGACTGGCATGCCGAGCGTCGCTACACCACGGGCCTGTTGTTACAAAAAGCCGCGCACGATATCGACGTCATCCACTGGCTCTGCGGCGGCTACAGTCGCACAGTCAATGCGCTCGGCGGCCTCACCCTCTACGGCGATCTGCCCAGCCGGCAGCCCGCCAGCCGCACTCCACGCAAAGTCACCCCGGCGGAGTTGACCATGGAACTTTATCCGCCAACCAAAATGCGCGGTCTCAATCATCATATTGATGTCGAGGATCTGAGTTCCATGCAGATGCAGCTCGATAACGGCGTATTCGCCACCTACGCGCAGTGCCACTACTCCCCCGACTACTGGCGCAATTACACAATTATCGGCACCGAGGGCCGCCTAGAAAACTTCGGCAACGGCGAACCGGGCACCTACCTCCGGCTCTGGAACCGGCGCACGAGCTGGAAGGATCGCGGGGATGTCACCTATAAAATCCCCGTCGAACGCGGCACACATGGCGGCGCCGACCCAAAAATTCTCGCAGAATTTCTCCACTTTGCGCGCCACGGCGGCCACACCGACACCTCACCGCTGGCCGCGCGCGAAAGTGTCGCCGCCGGTTGCGCCGCGACCGACTCCCTGCGCAAAGGCGGGCGAGTCCAAAAAGTTCCCGCGCCGAAAGCTGACTTGGCCCGCTGGTTCCAACGTGGCGGCGCTTGAATTACCCGCCGAGGGGAGGATTGCCTCCCGCCAGCTTCCTGGCAACTTAGCCTCATGGCTCCCGACGAGAATTTAGCCGCGCCCACGCCTAAAAAGCCGAGCCTGCCGGTGAGCACCGGTTTGCGCGGCTATTTGCAGCGCTACCGGCGCGAGCGTGAACTGCCCTCCACCTATGATCGGCTGCGCGATTTCCAAGATGCCTTTCCGCTCACGGATGTGACCGGTCGCCCCACGCTCTGGGATACCGTCATTTACCACCCCGACGAGATGGGCGACCTCTACGAGGCACTCAAGCGCATCTATGCCCTGCTCAAGGTGGATGGTGACTTCTCCGTGGTGCAGCACGTTTATGTTGATCGCGTGGATTTCTGCAGTTTCGGCAACTCCACGCCCTTCCGCATCCGGGTGGTCAATGCCTACAACGACAATCAGGACTATTTTTACGTCAAAAAAGCCGACGCCTCCCGGCTCTACGGTCTCGAACTGGAGCACCTCCTCTCCCCCAACCGCCTCAACTACCTCACGCACGGCGAGACCCTCGTCGAGGAGCACATCGCCGGCATCCCCGGCGACACCTTCATCGAACGTTGGTTGAATCATCGCGAATTAAAGCCCATCCGGATCGCCAAGGAACTGGTGAAGTTCAACGAGCGCTGTTTCGTCCAGCTACTCGGCGACATGCGCTCCTACAATTTTGTCTTTGTCGTCACGCCGGACTTCGAGGAGGCGCAGGTGCGCATCCGCGCGATGGACTTCGACCAGCAGTCCTACAATTGCCGGAAAAACTTCTACCTGCCGCAGTTCTTCAAGGAAAACGAGCCGCTCGTTGCCTTCTGCACGAAACACCTGCACGTGCAAACCGCGCTGCAATACCAGCGTGAGGAGCAGACGCTCATCCTGCAACGCGCCGAACTGGCCGCAGCGCGCCTCGGAAATTTGCTGGAAGCCATGGCGCAGGATCCGCTCGCGCCTGCGGAGAAAATGCACGCGCTGCGGGCGAGTCTCGCCGAGCACTACGAGCGAAAATCATACCTCGCCTGTCACTCGATGGGCGCGCTCGTGCGCGAAAATCTGGCGACGCTGCGTCACGTCATCTCCATGCACAGCGATCCGGCGGGCGCCCCTGGCGCCGTGGTGCCGCGCCGATAATTTTTCGGCGGCGTGGGCGTGAAATAATTTTCATGCGCAATTTTTCGAAAAATAGAAAATGAAATTTGTCGCGCATTTATGTTGCGCGTTTTGTTCAAACCAGTGATTTACATGAACGTAACTCGCGCACGGCAACGAAGTCGTGGTGAGTTTTATCAACCCAAAGTCAAAAAATACGGAGCAAATACCGATGGCCAAAAAAGCTGCCAAGAAACCCGCGAAGAAAACCGCCGCCAAGAAGAAGAAGTAAGGCGTCTTCGCTGTTTAAAATCATGAGCCGCTCCCCAAGGGGAGCGGCTCTTTTGCTTTATTCACTTGGGCGACGCCCCTCGTCCCCGCGCCTTACTCGATCCGCCCCTCGTCGAAATCCATCAGATCGGTGACGCTGATAATGTCGCCCGCCCGGTCCGCACAGCCCATCGCGGTGAGCGCTTGGAGCAGAAACTCCCGACCGCTGGGCGTCATGCCCTTCTGTAGGTAGTTGCGGTTCCATTGCGCGACCTTCAGGTCGGCGGGAAAAAGTACCCGCAGCCGGCGGTCACACTCGCCGTCATCGAGCCCTGCGGCCATGCACGCATGCACGATTTTTTCGACCGCGCCCGGGTCGATGCCAAGGTGAAGGCAGAGGAAGCGGTCCATCCCTCGCTTGTAGTTCTTCGCGTAGCTGGCCGGCAACGCGCCCTGCGCCTTCACATAACGGCATTTGGCCAGAAAGCGCGGCAGGTGCAGCAAGCCCGTGCCCGCGTGGGGCACGTAAGGCGAAGGCAGTTCCATCAAAATTTCTCCAGAGGAACCAGGAATGGGCTTAGAAGGCATCGCGGGGCAGCATTTCGCGACAATCCGGCGGGGCGACAATCCCAATTTCACCGCGGGCGCATTGAACCCTCCTGCCATTGCGACGCGGCCCAGCCTCCGCCGGTTCCCGGAATGAGGCATTGCCGCCGACCGCAACCGGCCATTACCTGAACCGATGCGATACCGGCCCCTTGGTTGCAGTGACATCATGGTTTCGGAAGTCAGCCTCGGCTGCTGGACGATGGGCGGACTAAACTGGGTCGACGGCACGCCCAACGGCTGGGCCAACGTCAGTGAGGACGACATCACCGCAGCCATCAAACGCGCGGTGGACACCGGGGTGAACCATTTCGACAACGCCGACGTCTATGGCAACGGCCGGGCGGAGCTCATGCTCGCCCGTGTGCTCAAGCGCCTCGGCCTCAAATCCACCGACTATGTGATCGCGACGAAGGTCGGCCACTTCCCCGGCACCGCGCCGCACGCCTATGAACCGCTGCACCTCCGGCATCAGTGCGAGCAATCTTTGCAGAATCTCGGACGTGATTACATCGATCTCTACTACCTGCACCACGGCGATTTTGGCCCCAAGGACGAATGGCTGCAGGGCGCGGCCGACACGCTCGACGCGCTGGTGCGCGAGGGCAAAGTCCGCCTGAAAGGCCAGAGCGCCTATCAGGAGGCGCATTTTTTGCGCACCGTTCCGGTGGTGAAACCGGCGGTGTTGCAATCCTGGGCAAGCGCTTTGGCGCGCGACTTCATCAAGCCCGGCGGTGTCGTCCCGCGACTGCTCGCGGAGCACAATATGGCCTACGTAGCGTTCAGCCCGCTGGCGCAGGGCCTGTTGCTCGACAAGTTCGATCCCGAAAAACCGCCGACCTTTGAGGAGGGCGACCACCGGAAGAACAGCGGCCGGTTCACGTCGGAGAAGCTGCGCGCGCTCAAGCCGAAGCTCGCGCAACTCAAGGCTCGTTTCGGTGCGACCACCGAGGATCTCGCCGCCGTGGCGCAGCGCTACCTGCTCAACCATCCCAACGTGGCCTGTGTCATCCCCGGTTTCCGCAATGAGCGGCAAGTGGCCTGTAACCTCGCCGCCGTCAGCCGCGAGCTGAACCCCGCGGACATGGCGTTTATCGAGCAGGTGCTGGGGTGAGGGTGGACCGGCACGTCCCCCCGCCGGTCATGGCGTCGCGCAGTGGGACCGACGCGGCCACCTCCGGTTTACTTCAACGATACCAGTGCGTCCGCGATCCGCACGGGCTGACGTTTACGGTCGAGGAAGAAATTGATCTCCGTGTAGCCGACCGACTGCAGTGTGCGCATCGCGTCGGCGTAATTGGCGGCGACGCGGGTCGGCACATGTGCATCGGCGCCGAGTACGACGGGGATGCCGCGGGCCTGCATCAGGCCGAGCATCGTCGGGCTGGGGTTGATCTCGCGAATCGCCTTCATGAGTCCGCTGGTATTGAGCTCCATCGCCACACCGGTGGCGGCGATGCGGTCGAGGGCGCGTTCGATGAACGGCCGGATCCGCTCAAAGTGCCAGTCGGTGGGCGACTCGTTTTTTACCAAGTCAGGATGCGCCAGAGTGTCATAGAGTCCGGTTTCGGCTGATTCGGCCAGATGCTGAAAATAGAGCTGTTGGTATTCGAACCAGTCCCCGCGGAAGAAGCGGTGGCGATACTCCGTCACCTGCATGTGCACCGAGCCCAGCACATGGTGCAGCGGGTGGCGGGCGTGCAATTTCTCCAGCCACGGTTCGACTCCCGGATAGTAATCGCTCTCCAGCCCTAGCCTCACGTCCACGCGGCCGGCGAATTGCTCCCGCGCCGCGTCCACCAAGGCCACATAGTCTTCATACTGCGCCGGATCCATACGCACATGATTCGGCGGCAAACCGGGCAGCGGACAGTGACAGGTGAAAATAATGCCCTTTAATCCCCGCGCCTCGGCGGCCGCGGCATACTCCACGGGTTCACCGTAGGCGTGCTTGCAGAGCGGCGTGTGGCAGTGGGATTCGTAGAGGAGCGGGGCGGGCACAAATTAAAAAGGTAGGGGCACGATGTCCGTGCGGCCCACTTTCGCCTTGTGGGCTCGGGTGGGCAGGCCCGCCCGGAGGTCGGGCCCTACCTTGTCGGGGATTTTTAGAAGAACGTATGGTATTGGCCAGCGGCGAGGCGCTGGATGAGGAGGGCGAGCTCCATCGCATGGTAATCGCCCCACATCGAAGACTCACCGTTGGGCACTTTCTGCCCCTTGGCGACATGGTCCCAGCCATTCGGGCGGTGATATACGCTGTGAAGCAGCAGGCCCTGATGCTTTTTGTCCGTCGAGAGGTAAGGCTCGGCGAAGAGCGTATTCGCGATGGTGAGGCCGGCTTGGAAGTATTTTTTACCCGCGCTCTTATCACCGTTGGCGGTGAGGTAGGTGCCGAGGCGGAGGAGGCCCTGCGCGGTGATGGCGGCGGCGGAGCTGTCAACGGGCTCGTGCGCGTTGTAGGGATCGGCTTTCCGTTTGGTGAAGTCGCCCTGTTGATGCGTGTTGAGTGCGCAACTGTCCCAGTAGGGCACCCCGTCGAGCGCGGAGTAGCCGTCGATGTAGTAATCGGCTGCGGCCCGCGCGGTCTCAAGGAAGAGGCTGGTGACGGCCCGACGGCCGCCCACGGCGTCGAGGTCGGCCCCCTTCACGGTCTCGAGGAACTCGAGCTGCTCTGCATAGCCGCAAATGATCCAGGCGGCGCCGCGCGTCCAAGTGGTGAAGGCGGAGTAGCCCTGCTGCGTGCTCGGGCAGCGGAATTGGCCGTCGTTGCGGTTGAAGATGGATTCGTGGGCTACGCGGCCGCGCACGTCGTAGCTATCGCGGCCTTGGTCGAAGAAGACGTTGTAGCGGGTGGTGGTGGCGGCATGCTCGATGGCACGGTGCAGGAGATTGATGGGCTTGTCACCCTCGCCCATCAGCACGTGGCCGAGTTGGTGCGCGACGACGAGCGAGCGCATGGAACGAATCGTGTCGGCGAAGAGCGACTGCGGGCCGTTAAAAGAGTAGATGTAGCCAGAGGGCACGACGCCGGGCGCACCCTTCACGGGCGACCAAGCTGACTTCACATTGGTCGGAGCGTGGCGGGCGGCCTGCACGGCGCCGGAGGCCTTCAGCGCAATCTCGGTGTAGTCGAGCTCGTGTTGGTTGAAGGGAATCTTTCCCTCGAACATGAGGCGGCGGAGGTTGCCGTAGGTGGAAACGTTGTTGAAGCCGTGGTCGTGCACGCCGATGTGCGAGACGTGCGACGCCATGTATTTGAGGGTCTTTTCGCGGCCGAGCTTCAGGAAGCTTTCGTCGCCGGTGGCGTCGAATTGGAGGAACGCCATGCCGAACTGGAAACCTTGCGTCCACTCGGTCCAGCCGCGCGACGTGTATTTGCCGGCGACGGTAAAGACCGGGGTGCCCTTGGCCGAATCCCAAGCCGCGTCGAGGGCACGGATTTTTTGGCCGGCGAGTTCAAACACGCGGGCGGTTTTTTTCTGTAGTTTGAGCGGCGTCAGTTTGGCGTCGATTTTCATGGATGGCGAAAAGGCACGTTGCGGGTTTCGGCGCGGTGAAACAAGGGCGAAAACACCGCGCCTAGTTCGTGACCAATTAAAATTACAAATCAGTCGGCGGCGTCGGGAGCAGGCGTGGCGCGAAATAGGTCCTATTTGGTCCGCAGGCTTGACCGACCCGACATCGGTTCGCTAACATGGTCGTTTTGACCGCATAAATAGCTGCGGACCACGACTCCACCCCCGGCCGTTTTCCCGGCCAAAAACACCGACTAATGCCAGCCAGACACCTCATCCAATTTCCGCCCGACCAAGGGCACGATTTGAGCCAGGCGGAAGCCTATTTTTACGTCACCGAAGACGGGAAGCGCATCAAGCTGCGCTTCCATGACTACGATGCCATCTTCGCCCGCCCCGGGCTCTATGAGCAGCTTTTCTACGACCGGTTGAAATGCACCTCGCCGCAGAAGGTGTGCGAGATCCTTCAGCACAGCCTCGCGGCCGAGCGCAAAAGTTGCGGCGAGCTGCGCGTGCTGGATCTGGGCGCCGGCAACGGGATGATGGCCGAAGCTATCCGCCGGCTCGGCGCGGCCCGGGTCGTGGGGGTGGACATCATCCCGGAAGCGCGCGAAGCCGCCTACCGCGACCGGCCAGCGGCCTACGACGATTACTGGGTGCAGGATTTCACGGCGCTCACCCCCGCGCAGCGCGAGGAACTGCGGGCGTGGAACTTTGACTGCCTGACCTCAGTAGCCGCGCTGGGCTTCGGCGACATCCCGCCCGCAGCCTTCTTTGAGGCACTGCGACTGATCCCCGACGGCGGTTGGGTGGCTTTCAACATCAAGGAGACCTTCCTCGATCACAACGACGATACCGGCTTCTCCCGCTTCGTGCGCGAGTTGATCTTTTCAAAGCACCTGCAGGTCTGCCGGCTCGAACGCTACGTTCACCGGGTGTCGATGGAAGGCGTGCCGCTTTATTATTATGCGCTCGTGGGCCGCGTGACCACGCAGGTGCCGGCCGATTTCCTCGCGCAGTCCGAAGCAGCGTAATGGGTGGGCACTTGGAACCGACCCGGCTACGCCGGGTGACGGCGCTGGTCGCGTTGGTGGTGGCCGGGGAGACGATTTTCTTCCTGCCATTCGTGCTGGCCCGCATCTTCCGGCCCACGCTCCTGGAGGTGTTTGGCCTCACGAATTTCCAACTGGGCACCGCGTTCTCGCTCTATGGAATCGTCGCGATGGCGGCCTATTTCCTGGGCGGGCCGCTGGCGGACCGCTTTGCGCCGCGGCTGTTGCTGGCGCTAGCGCTCGTCACCACGGCGGCGGGTGGCCTGCTGCTGGCCAGCAGCCCCTCGCACACGGCGTTGAAATGGCTCTTTGCCTACTGGGGATTCACCACCATCGCGCTGTTCTGGTCGGCGCTCATCCGCGCGACCCGTGAGTGGGGCGGCGATTCGCTGCAGGGCGCGGCCTTCGGGTTGCTCGATGGCGGCCGCGGCTTGGTGACGGCCGTCACCGGCTCCATCTTGGTGGCGGTTTATGCCGCGCTGCTGCCCGCAGCGGTCGAGACTGCAGGCCTAGCGGAGAGGACAGCAGCCTTCCGGCAGGTTATCCTCATCATGACGAGCCTTACCTGTGCCGCGGCCATCTTGCTGTGGCTTGCGTTGCCGCAGGGTTCAAACTCGGCGCGCAAGGCCCGGCCGGTGTTTGACCTCGACGGTGTGCGGCGGGTTCTGCGCCTGCCGGCTGTGTGGTTGCAGGCGTTCATCGTCCTTTGCGCCTACGTCGGCTTCAAGGCCACGGATGACTTCTCGTTGTATGCGAAGGAAGTCCTGGAACTGGACGAGGTCGCAGCGGCCCGGGTCGGGCTGGTCTCTCTCTGGATGCGCCCATTGGCGGCGATCGGGGCTGGGGTGCTGGCGGACCGGGTCGGCGCGGGTCGGCTGACGTTGCTGAGCTTTGTCTTCATCGCCGCCGGGAGCCTCGGACTGGCGGCCGGCACGGTCGGGGCGGGCATGGTGACGATGTTTGTCCTGATCATCTGCACGGCCAGTCTCGGCATCTTTGCGCTGCGCGGGCTTTATTATGCGATCATGGGCGAAGGCGGCATCCCGCTGGCGGTCACCGGCACGGCGGTCGGCGTGGTCTCCGTCATCGGCTACACGCCGGATGTGTTCATGGGGCCGCTGATGGGCTGGCTGCTGGACGCCACGCCCGGAGCAGGTGGGCACCGACAGGTTTTTGCCGTGGCCGCGGGATTCGCCGTGGCGGGACTGGGTGCCAGCGCGTGGTTCCTGCTCCTCGCCCGCCGCAGGGCGGATCGTGGGGCCTCGTGAGCGGCTTGCCAGCCGCCTGGGAGGAGAGGATGCTGCCGACATGCTCGAAGGATTCATTAAGGCTTTTATCCCACTGTTTGTCGCCATTATCAACGCCCGTGTAAAACTGACCCACTAACGCCCGTTAGGAACTGACCCACCCCCTGTAGGTTTTAAGTCGCAGGAGGAGCTGGAGCAGAGATCCGGGCTGGACGAAGCGAAGCGCAGTCCGGCCC
>JBDNGL010000089.1:0-5608 GCA_041689285.1 Opitutaceae bacterium | reverse complement strand
TGGGCTTCACCCCGAGGGGCGCGTCGCTGCGCAGCCAGTCCATCAGGGCAGTGAATGAGGCCAGTTGTTTCGCGCCGGGCCGACGGGTCTCGAAATTACCCACCAAACAGACGCCGATGCCGTGCTCGTTGTATTGGCTGTTGCGCACGTGCCCGCCGTTAAGCTGCTGGAGCCAGCGCGAGCCGATCTCGATCTCGCCTTCGCCGGAATCGCGGCCATTGCCGATGACAAAGTTGTAGGCGAGGCCGTTCTCCATGCCGCGCCGCCGGTGGGTGGAGTCGTAGGCCTTGGCATTGCCCGCCTCGATGCCGCTGTGGTGCGCCACCACGTGGGTCCAGCGGCGGGGCTGGATTTTCAGACCGGCCGTGGCTGCAATCACGGGCGCCAGCAGGGTGTCGTCGGGAATCATCAACACTTGGCCAATGACAATGCGGTCGGTCCGGAGCTTGTTGTGGGACTTCAGCGCGGCCACGGTCATGCCGTGTCGCTGGGCGATGCGTGAGAGGGTGTCGCCCTTCACGACCTTGTGCGTGCGGGCCCCGCTCGCCTGAGCCAGCAACGTCGGCCCGGTGATGAGGCCAATCGCCGCCAAACCGAGGCCGTAAATAAATTCGCGACGAGAATGCACGGCCCACCCTATCATGCCAGTCAACCCCACCGGCTGATCCGATGCGCGCAGCGGGCCTTGTGTGTCCACCTCGGCAAGGGCGAGCCTTACGCTCGGTAGCACCAGAAAGTCTGCAATCTCGCCCTACCGTTGCCAGGCGCGCCACGCCGCCTCAGTGAAACGCATGTAACGCACGCCGGTCGCAAAATCGGTCAGGCGCACCGGCGCCTCTTCACGCACGCTCGCCACAAAATCAGCCTCCACGCGCCAGTGCTCCTGCTCCTCAGGGGCAATCGCCACACGCGTTTCTGTCCCGCCGGTTGGTTGGAACCACAAAGCCCGGGCCGCGAGATCGAGCCGCAATCGCGCCACGGTGCCTTCAAGGATAATTTCGTTGCGTGGATTTTTGGTTTCGACGCCGCTGAACTCCGCCACGAACTGGGCCCCTTCCGGATAGTGGCCCGCGATGCTCACCTGATCGGGCACGGTCACCGGCACCCTATGCCCGGTTTCGTCGGGGCGTGCTATCGTGAGCGTTGTCGACACAGCGGAGGTCACCGTCGCATCGCGCTCAAGCCAGCGCAGCAACACTTCGTAATATATGCCCAGCGTAAGGGTATTGACGCCGCTCAGTTCCACCCGCTGCCGCCAAGTGATGGGCTTCTGCGGATCGAGCAAACCGCCGTGCGTGTGGGCGATCGTGACGGTGTGCAGCTCACCGAGTGCTTCCGCCGTAAGCAGTTTTTTAACCGTGCGATCATACGGGAGGGTAAACGGCGAGGGCACGATTTGCCCGACGATGCCGGGTTGCCGGGCCTGCATGACGCGCAAGGCGGCGAGCATGGCCTCGGCCTCGCTGGTATTCATCGCCATGCGCGCCTCCGTGAGCACGTGCTTGTCGGCATGAAGAGCGGCGAGGGTGATCTCCGCGTGCAGATACGGCCAGGTGCCGATGCACACGGCATCAATCCCGGGCGTGGCAACGAGCTCCTGCCAGCTGGCATAAACGCGCGGAATGCCTAGCTCCCGCGCTACGCGTTCCGAGCTTTCACGCGTGCGGTTGACGACTGCGGCGATTTCGACGTCCGGGAGCGCACGCAGGCCCGGGATATGCCGCTCCCGGGTGTTGGCGCCCGCCCCGATGATACCGATCCGTAGTGGGGACATCGCTACAGGCTCAGCCGCGTGCAGGTTCATTCGTCTCCGCACGGGCCTTGCGGGAGAGCTCCGCCAGGTGCCCGTCGTTGGCCATCACCTGCTCGAGGTGCCGCATCCGCGCTGGCGTAGCGGTGCTGACCATGAGATCACCGTAGGCGCGCTCCACCCAGAAACGCGCGACACCTTCCAAATATTTGCGCAACTCGGGCAACTCCGCCTCGGGGTAGCGCGCACAGAGGTTCATTGTGAACATCCGCCGCCAACCGTCGCCGCCAAAGGCCGCGTGTTTGAGGTTGTGGTTGAAGACCAGCACATCGCCCGGCGTGGTCGCCAACGCCACGGCGGGCACCTCGCTGCCATTCAGTCCGAGACTCACGGTGAGCTTGTAGATCTGATCATGCAGCGACTCCGCAAACCCATCGCCCACCCGATGACTGCCCGGAATGACCCGCAGGCAGCCGGTGTCACGGGTCAGCGGGTCGAGGTAAAACGCCATTTTGATATGTAAGCGCTCCGGATGCCAGCCGTCCGAGTGCCAGTTGGTATCTCCGGTATAGTAATTCCCATCGCTCGGCATATAATTGAAATCGTCGCCGAGCAGGGCCGCCGCGATGCCGTGGATGCGGGGGTCGTCGAGCAGACTGGAAAGCACGGCGCTCTGGTCGAGGAACGGCACCATGCACGAGCGTTGCTTGCCTTCGTGCGGCCGGCGTGACCACCGCCTCGTTTTGCGAAGATGGCCTCGAACTCGCGGATAATCTCGTCGAGGCGGTCTTTTACCAGACCAGGAAAAGTCAGAAAACCGAAGGTGCGAAACTGGGCGATTTGCGGGGCGGTGAGAAAAGGATCGGGCATCGGTGTGGAGGGTTCCAGCTAGGTCACAGGCACGGCGCGGTTGGGTGATTGATTCGCCACCACCGCCGGACTCACGGCACCGCCTCCAGCGCGAGATCGCGGCAGCCCTTGAGATCGAGCTTACCCGTGCCGAGCACGGGAATCTTGTCCACGCGCTTGATGATCTTGGGGACAAAAAGATTGGGCAGACCAGCGGCGATTAATTTTCCGCGGATCTGATCGGAGCTAACCGGCTTCGTGCTCAGCAGCACGAGGGCCTCGCCCTTGGTGGGATCGGGCACGCCCATGACGACCGCACAGTAGCCCTCGCTCTCGTCCCAGCCAAAGACCTCGACAATCTTCTGCTCCACCGTGCCGTGTGGGATCATTTCGCCGCCGATCTTAGAAAACCGCGAGAGCCGGCCTTCGATGAAGAGGAAGCCTTCGTCGTCCAGACGCCCGAGGTCGCCCGTGACAAACCAGCCGTTGCGGAACGCGCCCTGAGTTTTCTGCGGGTCGTTGAGGTAGCCGCTGAACACATTCGCGCCCTTGAACCAGACGATGCCCTGGTCACCGGTCGGGAGCTCCTCGCCGGTCTCAGGATGAACAATGCGCACCGTCATCCCGGGCAGCAGGCGTCCGGTGGAGCCGGTGCGCTTGCCAATCTGCGGCTCAGCCGTGGCGGTGGTGATGGGCGGATGCGGCTGGTTGATGTTGCTCGCGGGGGTGGTTTCCGTGAGCCCGTAGCCCTGCAGGATTTCAATGTGAAAGCGTTCCAGAAATTCCCGATAGAGGTCGTCGGGCAGTTTCTCCGCCCCGGTAACGACAAGTTCGAGCGAGCGCAATTCGCTGGGCTGGGCCTTGCGTAAAATCGGGCGGATGAAGGTCGGTGCACCCAAGAGCACGGTGGCTTCCTCGTCGCGAATCGCATCAATGATCTTCCGCGTGTCGAGGGGACTGGGCACGGTGACCACCATGCACCCGCGGATGAGTGGATACCAAAGCGTCGCGGTGAAACCGAAGCTGTGAAAAATCGGCAGGCAGCCGAGCATCGAGGCCGATTCCGGCAGAATCGAGAGCGAGGAAATCTGCGCGCAGTTGGCGAGGATGTTGCGGTGCGAGAGTGCGACGCCCTTCGGTTCGCCGGAACTACCGCTGGTGAAGAGGAGGCCGGCCTCGGCCCGGTCGCCAACCTTCGGCAGGCCGAGCAGCATCGCGAACCATTGATTGGGCAGCAGCCACGCGGCGAGCAGCCACGGCAGGATGGCCTTCTTGCCACCCATATCGGCGATGACCTTGCGCAAGTCGAGGGTGTGCTCAGGCCAAGGAAAGTTGGGCACCTTCTCCCGCACGGCGTCGGCAGAGAGCACGGTCTGCACTCCACCGATGCGCATGCTGGCCTCCAGCGCGGCGCGGCCGGCGGTGAAGTTGAGGTTCACCGGAATCTTGCCGGCGCACAGCACCGCGAGATTGGCGATAAACGCCCCCGCCCCCGGCGGAAGCACGATACCGACGCGATGCTCGGGGACGGTGCGACGAAGGTGCTTCGAAAGTGCGGCCGCCACCGCGAGCAGTTGTCCGGCCTTCACCACGCGCCGCTCGGCGGTGCGATCCACCACCGCGATGCGGCCGGGATTCTTGGCGAGGGCGCGCACGCATTCGCGGCCGAGATGCCGCTTGAGCAAGGGCCGTTCATCAAACGCCTCGGCCCCGAGATCGAGCAACACCTTGCGGGCATGCGCTGGCGTGGCTTCATCGGGCAATATCGGTGCGCCGAATTGCACAAAGACCGGCGTCGGCATTAGCCGGGGCGATTTCCAAATGTAAGTATTGCCAGCAAATGAAAAGACCGAGCCCCACACACCATCAATGAAAGCCGGGATGATGGGCACATTGGCCTTGCGCGCGATGACCTCAAAACCGCGCCGGATCGCCATGAGCTGACCCGTGCGCGAGATGTGCCCCTCGGGGAAAATGGCCACGATCTCACCGGCGGCGACCGCTTTGATCGCCAGCTTGATGGCCTCGGTGGGATTGTTGGTCGCGATGGTAAGTGCGCCGCTTTGCCGGAAGACCCAGTCAAAAAAGGCATTTTGCCGCAAACTGCGGTGACCAATGAAGCGGATCGGGCGCGGACAGGCCAGTTGCAACACCACCGGGTCCACATAGGAAAGGTGATTCGCGATCAGGATCGCACCACCTGTGGCTGGGATGTGCTCAGCTCCGCGGAACCGCACCCGGTAAAGCAAACGGGCGACGGCGGCGGCGATCACTTCCCAAAAAACCGGCAGATAAGAGCGCTTGGGGGTAAGCGAGGGTATCATTTCCGCAGCTAAATCTGTGAACTCTGCGGCGCTTGCAAGGTTTTCAGCCGGTTTTCGGTGGGATCGGTTCCGGGCTCGCACCCTCATCGGTGATCAGATGGCGGAAGCGGTGATATGAAAAACCCACCCACAGCAGCACGAGCCCGAGCACCACAAAGGCCACGATGCGGTAGAGCGTGGAGTCGATGTCCACGAGAAACACGCGCGGTAGGCAGAGCGCGAGTCCAGCAAGCCCGATCAACCGGTAAACCCGCTCGCGCGCAAACAGGCCAGCCGCGAACAAACCGATGGCCGTGACGCCCCACATCACCGTTGCGTAGGGGGCGAGTGATCCGCGTTGCGCCGCAAAGAACCAAAACAACAGCAGCAACGCACCCGCACCGTGGGCCCACAAAGCGAAACGCCGCCAACCCGCCGCCCAGTCCGCCAAAAAACGCGCCAGCAACGGCAGCAGACTGGTCACCCCGGCGAGCACCAGCACTGCCACCGCCGCCCAGCCGTTGGTTTGCGTGAGCCAAGCGGTGGAACGTAGCAGTGCCTCGCCCGCCCCGAGTGCGCCAGCCAGCACGAGCACCGAAGTCGCCGGCAGCGCCACGCGCACGCCCCACCGCCAAGCCAGCGCAAACACCAGGAGCGCGGCCCCGGCAATGGCGGCGAAGCGCATGGCGCCGGTAAAATTCGCATG
>JBDNGL010000088.1:0-10531 GCA_041689285.1 Opitutaceae bacterium | reverse complement strand
CCCCGGTTCCATCGCCCTGTCGGAGTCCAACCCGAAAGGAGGTCCGCGCACCAAGACCAAATAAACCCCCGCTTTTTTTAACGCGGGGGTGGGTCATTTTTATCCGGCCGTTAGTGGGTCAAATCTACGCGGGCGTTGACAACGGTTTCGGCCAGCCGCGCGGCGGGCAGAGCGCGCAGGGCGGCGGCCAGCTCGCGGGTGCGCTCAGCGGCCAAGGCGGGGTCGCGCTCAATGCGTTCGTCGCGTTGGCGCGAGTCGTAGTCGATGACGTCGGCGCCCGCGACCAGCAGACGTTCGAAATGATCTAGGCAGTGCCGGTAATGGCCACCGATGGACGCGTTGAAGGCCTGCGGGAGCGGCCGCTTGTAGTCGGCGTTTTCGAGCGAGGCGAGCAGGTCGAGCCCTTGGTCTAGGACGGCGAGGGCGGCTGAGCGGAGGTGTTCGTTTGACATGGAGACGGGAGCGGAGATCGGGTTATATTTGGCCGCGCAGGGAGGCTTTACCCTTACCTCGACGATCTTGGCGATGTTCTTGGATGGTTTTCCGTCGCTTTAGGAGACGCCGAAGTCGGCCCGCGATCCCCGCCCACCAGAACAAGCAGGTCGCCCGCGAGCACGATTTTGAGGAGAATCTTTTTTCTCATGATAGATGAAGCGGTAACGGACCTTAAGAGCAGCGGCGGCGCGTTTTATTCCTGATAACCGAAAGGAAACTGAATTTAGGGCGAAAGATCGAATTACTCAAGGCAGTGGGGCAGGGGTGCGCGGGGCTGCAGCACCGCGCGGTGTCCAAGCAGGCGGGCAGGTTCAGGCCGGCGCTGCCGGGTGTGACTTAGGCCAGCGGGTGCGCGGCCATGCGCCCGGCCAACACTTTCAGGTCGATGGTGGTCATGGCGGGCTGGCAGACAAGCGGGCCGGCAAGTGAGCCGGCGCACGGCGTGCGATCTCGGCCACCAGGTGGCGTGCCAGGTCAAGTTTGTTGCCCGGTGGCAGCTCTTGTTCACCTAGGGCATCGACGAGCACCAGCGTGTTGTCGTCGCGGCCAAAGGTGGCCGGACCGATGTTACCCACCATCAGCGGCACGCCCTTGCGCGCCAGCTTGTCGCGTGCATGACGCACGACGTCGTGGCTTTCGGCGGCAAAGCCTACGCACCAAGGGCGCTGGCCTTCGGGCAGGCGCGCCACGGCGGCCAAGATGTCGGGGTTCTCGGTTAGCTCTAGGGCCGGTGGGCGACCGCTGCCGTCCTTCTTGATCTTGTGCGCGGCGATGGTTGCGGGCCGCCAGTCGGCGACGGCCGCCGTGGCCACGAACAGCCCGTGCTGGCTGGCCAGCGGCAGCACCGCGTCCATCATCTGCTGGGCACTTTGCACGTCGATGCGGCGCACACCCCGCGGTGAGGGCAGGTGCACCGGGCCGGCCACCAGCATGACTTGAGCGCCGGCCTCGGCGGCTGCGCGGGCGATGGCAAAACCCATCTTGCCGCTGGAATGGTTGGTGATGCCACGCACCGGGTCGATGGCTTCGAAGGTGGGGCCGGCCGTCACCAACAAGCTTCGCCCGGCCAGCAGCTTGGGCTGGAAGAAGGCGATCAGTTCGTCGCGCAGATCCATCGCTTCGAGCATGCGCCCATCGCCCACTTCGCCGCAGGCCTGATCACCGGCATCGGGGCCTAGCACCGTGGCGCCGTCAGCGCGGATCTGCGCCACGTTGCGCTGGGTGGCCGGGTGGGCCCACATCTCGCGGTTCATGGCCGGCGCCACGATCAAGGCGCAACTGCCCGCCGGACGCGCCAGGCACATCAGGCTCAGCAGCTCATCGGCGCGGCCTTGCGCCAGCTTGGCAATGAAGTCGGCGCTGGCCGGCGCCACCACGATGGCCTGTGCCTCGCGCGACAGGTTGATGTGCGCCATGTTGTTGGGCTGGCTGCTGTCCCACTGGCTGGTGGCTACGACACGGCCGCTCAGCGCCTGCATCGTGACCGCGGTGATGAACTGCATGGCCGCTTCCGTCATCACCACCTGCACGGTGGCGCCAGCGCGGATGAGTTCGCGAACCAGTTCTGCAGATTTGTAGCAGGCCACGCCGCCCGACAGTCCGACGACGAGGTGTTTGCCTTGGAGGGCTTGCTGTGCTGGCATTGCGTGGGACTCTAGCGGGGGCACCGGTGTGACCCCACAGCGGGTCCGGGATTGGACTGAAGTTTCAGTAATTCTGGTAGGAAACGGTATTTAGGACGAACTATCGAATTACTCAGGGCTGCGCAGAAGGGATACGCGGGTCTTGATATCTGCCTCGCGCTCACTCGGTGCAGCGCTGGCAGGGCCGCGGCAGATCCTCGGGCGTCAAGCTTCCTGATTTCGCGTCTGCTCATCGGCCAAACAGCTACGGGCGGGCGGACAGAAGACAAGCCGTTACTCCCCGAAGCGGTCCGGTGCGTCGGGTTGGATGTAGGTGTCGCGAGATTCCGTTTACTCTCCCGGCAGCGCAAACACCGGCTCGCCGTCGGGTGGATCGGACTGAACGCTGGCCTCGGCGAAAAATTTACCTTGGTTGCGGTCATCGGCGGGTTCGCGTCCCACGCTTTAAAAGCGTGCATGATGTGTTGGCGCTGGTCGGGTCCAATTACACGGAGCTTGCCCCGGGGATCTTTACTTGGTCTGTGCGGTTGCTGTCAGGCCGAGCGCATGCTAGGCAAAGGAGACTCGCCAAGCCGTCCCTCCTCACTTTCACTTTCGCATTCCCATGCGCATACTCGTCACCGGCGGTGCCGGTTTCCTTGGTTCCCATCTTTGTGACCGCCTGCTGAAGGACGGTCATGAGGTTATCTGCTTGGATAACCTTTTCACCGGTCGGAAGGGCAACATCGCCCACCTGCTCGCGCACCCGGACTTCGAGTTCGTGCGGCATGATGTGATTGATCCGTTTAAGTTCGAGGTGCAGCAGATCTACAATCTCGCCTGTCCGGCTTCGCCACCGCACTACCAGTTCAATCCGATTAAGACCACGAAGACTTCGGTGATGGGCGCCATCAACTGCCTTGGACTCGCGAAGCGGGTTCGGGCGCGGGTTTTCCAAGCCAGCACGTCGGAGGTTTACGGCGATCCCGCGATCCATCCGCAGCCCGAAAGCTATTGGGGGAACGTCAATCCCATCGGTCGCCGCTCCTGCTACGACGAGGGCAAGCGCTGTGCCGAGACACTTTTCTTCGATTATCACCGCGAGAACAAGGTGGATATCCGCGTGGTGCGCATCTTCAACACCTACGGTCCGCGGATGCATCCGAACGATGGCCGCGTGGTCTCCAATTTTATTGTGCAGGCCCTCAAGGGCGACGACATCACCATCTATGGTGACGGCACGCAGACGCGCTCGTTCTGCTATGTGGATGATTTGATCGAGGGTTTTATCCGTTTGATGAACCAGACCGAGACCGTTGGCCCGGTAAATATCGGCAATCCGGGTGAATTCACGATGCTGCAACTGGCCGAGCTCACGCTCAAGCTGGTGGGCGGCAAATCGAAGATCGTGCACAAACCCCTGCCGGCGGATGATCCCCGGCAGCGTCGGCCTGATATCACACTGGCGCGCAAGCATCTCAAGTGGGAGCCGACCGTGCCGCTGGAGGAAGGCCTCAAGCGCACGATCGCCTACTTCAAGACGCAGGTGTAATTTTTCTGGGCCTCATCGCTCTTGCCCGATCAAGGAGCGTGGTGAACGCGGAAGTTCCTCCGCACATTGATCGCGTCGGCTCAGCCGGCGGCTGGTCGCTGGGTGGTCGCGGACGCATCGAGCAGCGTCACCTGCACGTCAACCGACATGACGCGCTGCTGCGTGCCGCGATAGGTGCCTTTGAGTGGTGGCACATCGGCGTAGTCCCGGCCGGCGCCGATTTTTATGTAGTGATTGTTGACCGGTTGATTATTGGTGGGATCGAGACCCTGCCAGCCGTGGCCCGGTAGGAAAACCTCGACCCACGCATGACTGGCTTGGGCGCCTTTGAGGTGTTCGGCGGGACCGTTGTAGAGGTAGCCACTGACGTAACGGGCGGGCAGTTTAATGGCGCGACACAGGCCAATCATCACGTGCGCGAAATCCTGGCAGACGCCTTTGCGCAATTGCAGCGACTCCCGCATCGTCGTATGGACGTGGGTCGAGGCGGGTTCGTAGCTGAACTCGCGGTTAATCCAATGCATGATCTTCAGCGCGGCTTGCCAGCTGTCGGTTTCGCCAGTGGTGATATCCAGCGCGAGGCGCCAGGTTTCCGGATCGCTGTTCACAAACATGCTGGGCTGGAGATGATCATAGTAGCGATCGATTTCAGCGGAGGTGCCGAGGTTGCCGAGCGGGGTGGGGGTGGCGACCTCAGACAGGCCGGGGGCATTGTTGGTGGTGACGACGGAAGTGGCCTCGACCGTCAGCTCCTGATGCGGCTTGGAGAGCTCGAACATGTGCACGCAGTTGAGGTAGAAATCGAGGTAGTGGGTGAGCCGGGTGGCGGGCAGCACCTTGAGCAGGAAGCTGTGGCGCTGCTGTTCCGGCGTATCACACGGTTGCAGGCGTGCCTCGTTGAAGCTGGCCTGCACCGGCACGGCATATTGGTAATGCGTGCGGTGGAAAACAGAGAGTTTCATTCGCGGACCGATGGAGAAGGAAGCTGACCGGTGACCCGGGCGGCTTGTTGCTGCTGCTCTTCCTGCTGGCGCCACTCGACGTCGGTGCCGGTTTGAAATGGTTGGAAGATGTAGGCTTGGAGGAGGGCCTCGCCGACGGCGTTGAGCTCGGCCTGAAGCTGGTCGATATAAGTGTGCAGATCGGGCTTAAAAATATCGGTGGCCGCGCTGAATTGTAGTTTGGCGAGGAGGCGTCCAGCATGTTTTTCCGCATCGTTGCTGAAGCGACCGTCGGCGACGCCGGAGATGCGGCGCAGGGCACTGTTGAGCTGGTGCACGCAGAAGCGCACGGAGCGGGGGAAATCCTCGGATAGCATCAAAAACTCAGCCACCTGCAGCGGCTGCACATCAGCGCCGTGGAGGGATTTGTAGGCGTCCCACGCGCTACACGAGCGCAACATGGCGGACCAGCCGAGGACATCGGCCTGCCGGTCGGCGACCGGGCCGTCCTGGTCGGAGACGGAGGCGTGGCGCACATCGAGCATGCGCGAAGTCTTGTCCGCGCGCTCGAGATAGCGGCCGGTTTGCATGAAGAGCCAACCCTCGTTGCGGACGATGGTGGCGTCAGCCATGCCCTGCAGGAGCAGCGAACCATTGCGGATGTCGTTGAAGAAATCGCCGGGGTTGTCCTCCCACTGGCGACGCGCCTGCGGGCTGTGGAGGAAGAGATAGAGCCGGTTGAGTGCTTCCCAGAACTCGACAGTGATCTGGTCGCGCACGGTGCGGGCATTTTCGCGGGCGAACCCGATGGCGGAGATGATGGAGTTGGGGTTCGCGCTTTGGAAAACGAAAAACTCGGTAACGTTTTGTCCGCTGGCGCGGAGATAGAGTTGAGAAAAGAGCTCTTCGTCCCCGGTGCTCTGCACGATGGGCACCCAGTGACCGGCGAGGGTGGCATCGTTGAGATTGCGCAGGTTGAGCATGAGTTGGAGGTTCACATCCACGAGGCGCGCCGTATTTTCGGCGCGCTCGACGTAGCGACTCATCCAGTAAAGGCCATTGGCAACGCGACTGAGCATGGGGGAAGGGGAGGTTATTCGTCGCCGTAGAGGCCCCAGGTGTCCTTGCTGCCGCCGCCTTGGGAGGAGTTGACGACAAGTGATCCGGGGCGGAGGGCGACGCGGGTGAGACCGCCGGGAATGACGACAGGTTTTTCGCCGTAAAGAATAAACGGACGCAGATCGATGTGGCGTCCGGCGAAGGCGTGCTCGCTCCAAGTCGGGTGCCGTGAGAGGCTGATGACGGGCTGCGCGATGTAGTTGCGCGGCTCGGCGACCACGCGGCGGCGGAATTCGTCGCACTCGGTCTTGTTCGCCTGCGGACCGATGAGCATGCCGTAGCCGCCGGCTTCGTTGGCGGCCTTCACCACCAACTGCTCGATGTGCTCAAGAATGTAGCGGCGGTCGTCTTCCTCGTTGGCGAGGTAGGTATCCACATTCGGCAGTATGGGCTTCTGATCACGGTAGTATTTGATCATCTGCGGCACGAACCGATAGATGACTTTATCGTCGGCGACGCCGGTGCCGATGGAGTTGGCGAGTGACACGTTGCCGGCGCGGACGGCGTTGACGAGACCGGGCACGCCGAGCGCCGAGTCGCGGCGGAAGACAGTTGGATCGAGAAAATCGTCATCGATCCGGCGATAAATCACATGCACCGGCTGGAGCCCCTTGGTCGTGCGCATGAAGACGTGCTGGTCGCGCACGAAGAGGTCGCGCCCCTCGACGATCTCGATGCCCATCTGCCGGGCCAGATAGGTATGCTCGAAGTAGGCGGAATTGTGGGCGCCGGGGGTGAGCAGTACGACGGTGGGATCCGCGACGCCGGCCGGGGCGACGTATTGGAGCATATTGCTCAGCTCGTTGGGATATTGCTCGACCGGCCGCACACCGATGGCCTCGAAACTGCGCGGGAAGGTGCGTTTGAGTGCACGGCGGTTTTCCAGCACATAGCTCACACCCGAGGGACAGCGCGCGTTATCTTCCAGCACGAGATAGCGGCCATCGCGATCCCGGATGATGTCGGTGCCGCAAATGTGGATATAAGTGTCACGCGGCACGGAGAAATTTACAAACTCGCGTCGGAAATGCTTGGCCGAGAGCACATAATAGGCGGGGATGGTGCCGTCATTCAAGATGTGCTGATCGTGGTAGATGTCGTGCAGGAAAAGGTTGAGCGCGGTGATGCGCTGCACGAGGCCGCTTTCGAGGTGGTCCCACTCACGCGCTGGGATGATGCGCGGCACCAAGTCGAACGGGAAGATGCGCTCGCTGCCTTTGGCATCGCCGTAGACGTTGAATGTTACGCCCTGCCGGAGGAATGACAGGTCCACCGCTTCCTGCCGGGCCTTGAACTCTTCGGGTGTCAGGCTGTCCAGCCGTTGCAGAAACCGGGCATAGTGTGGCCGGACACTCCCATCGGTCGCCAGCATCTCGTCGTGGTAGTCCCGCGTGTCATAAGGTTGGAAGAAGCCGCTGGTGGGGGAAGGGGGAGGGGAAGACATGGACTAAACGGCAGCCTAGCAATTCGCATGCAAGTTTGGCAAAACTTCTAAAAACAACACAAATGACCCGAGGATAGGCACCAAGATGGATGGCATTTGTCATTTGCCAAGCTCCCAAGCGGGCCTATCTTCTCTACCCTTCATGTTCTCATTTCTGCTTAAACGGTTTGCCGGCCGACACTACAAAAAATTCATCGATAAATGTCGTCCGGTCGCGGCGCGGATCAACGAACTCGAGCAGTCCTACCAAGCGCTGTCCGACGATCAGCTGCGCGCCAAGACTGATGAGTTCCGCATCCGGCTAAAGCAAGGTGAGACCCTGGACCAGATCCTGCCGGAGGCGTTCGCGGCGGTCAAAAATGCCGCTCGTCGGCTCTGCGGCCGTAAAATCATGGTATGTGAGTATGAACTGACTTGGGACATGGTGCATTTCGATGTCCAGCTCATCGGCGGCATGGCCCTCCATCAGGGCAAGATCGCGGAAATGGCCACCGGCGAGGGCAAGACCCTCGTCGCTACGCTGCCGCTTTACCTCAACGCGCTGACGGGTCGGAATACTCAGCTCGTCACCGTCAACGACTACCTCGCCCGCCGCGACTCCGAGTGGATGGGGCACCTCTACACCTTTCTCGGCGTCTCCGTCGGCTGCATCCAGCAGCAGATGCCTTCCGGCCTCCGGCGCGAGATGTATGGCCGCGATATCACCTACGGCACGGCTTCGGAATACGGGTTTGATTACTTGCGCGACAATGGCATGGCCACGCGCAAGGAAGACCAAGTCCAGCGCGATTACTGGTATTGTATCGTGGACGAAATCGATTCGATCCTCGTGGACGAGGCGCGCACCCCGCTGATTATTTCCGGCCCCGCGCCGATCGAGCGCGAGCAGCCCTTTACCGCCCTGCGCCCCACCGTGGACCGGCTCGTCAACGAACAAACCCGGCTCTGCAACCGTATCGTTGCCGAGGCCAAGGAAATGTTGGAGAAGCCCGATTTGTCGGCTGACGACCGTGCTGTCATCGGCCGCAAGCTGCTGCAGGTCAAACTCGGCAACCCTAAGAACAAGCTGCTCCTGCGGCTCATGGAGACTCCTGAATGGCGCAAGCTCCTCGACCGCACCGAGACCGAGATGCATTCCGACTTTCAGAAGGTGGAACTTTTCCGCCTGAAGGAGCAGCTGCTCTACGCCATCGACGAGCGCCAGCATCAGGCCGACCTCACCGAAATCGGTCGCCAAAAAATCCGGCCTGACAACCCTGACGCCTTCCTGCTGCCCGATCTCGCGACGGAGTTCTCCGAACTCGACAAGCATGCCGCCTTCACCCCGGAAGAACGCGAGGCGAAGAAGCTCGCCGCGCAGAATCTATACGCCGAGGTCTCCGAGGGCATTCACGCCATTTCGCAACTTTTGCGGGCTTACTCACTCTACGAACGCGACGTCGAATACGTCGTGCAAGAGGCCAAGGTGATGATCGTGGACGAAAATACTGGTCGCGTCATGCCCGGCCGTCGTTGGTCCGACGGGCTGCACCAGGCGATCGAGGCCAAGGAAGGCGTCGCCATCGAACGCGAGACGCGCACCTACGCCACCGTTACCATCCAGAACTACTTCCGCATGTATGAGAAGCTGGCGGGCATGACCGGCACCGCCGAGACCGAGGCGACAGAGTTTCACGACATCTACCGGCTTTCCGTGCAGCTCATCCCGACCAACCAGCCCTGCATCCGACTCGACAAGAACGACTCCATTTTCAAAACCCGCCGCGACAAATACAATGCGGTCGTCAAGGAAATCGAGGAGGCTAACCGCCGCGGTCAGCCCGTGCTCGTCGGCACCGTCTCCGTCGAATCCTCCGAGGTGCTCTCACGCATGCTCAAGCGCGCCGGGGTCGTGCACACGGTGCTGAATGCGAAATTCCACCAGCAGGAAGCCGAGATTGTCTCCCGGGCCGGTTTGCGCGGCGGGGTCACCATTGCCACCAACATGGCCGGTCGCGGCACCGACATCAAACTCGGCGAGGGCGTGCGCTGGAACTTGACGCACGGCGAGCATCCCGACGTGGCCAAGCGTAAGGAAGGCATCACTCGCTATACCCTTACCGAGGCGAAAACCGGCGAAGTGCGGCCGGTTGATTCCGACAGCGCCGAAGCTCTCTCGATGCGCCTGACCCCGGAGACCAAGGAAACCGGCGGCCTCTACGTCATTGGCACCGAGCGCCACGAATCCCGGCGCATCGACCGCCAGTTGCGTGGTCGTTGCTCGCGTCAGGGTGATCCGGGCATGACCAAATTCTTCCTTTCGCTGGAGGACAACCTCATGCGCCTCTTCCTCCAGGGCAATCTGGCTTCGCGTCTGATGGAAGGCACGATGAAGGAAGGCGAGGAGCTGGAGCACCCGTGGCTCAACCGCTCTATCGAGAGCGCGCAGAAGAAGGTCGAGCAGCAGAATTTCTCCCAGCGCAAGCGACTGCTCCAATACGACGACGTGCTTAACCAGCAGCGCGAGGTCATCTACGGCATCCGCAACGCCGCCATCCACACCGATCGACCGAAGGCGACTATCTTCGAGCAAATCGAGGAGGAGATTTTCATCCGTCTCGAGGTCGCCGGCTTTGAGGGCAAGGTTACGCCCACCCAGAATGACTTGGAGACTCTGACCAGTTGGGTGAATTCGCATTTTCCCATTAGCCTTCGGGCCGAGGAGCTTAAGGGCACGCAGATCGAGCCGCTCGCCAAAATGATTCTCGACCGCGTTAAGCAGGCCTACGCGATCAAGGAGTCCGTTGAGAATCCCGACGCCCTCGGCTCGCTGGAACGCTACGTTGTCATCAATGCCATTGATCACCACTGGCAGGAGCATCTCACCGAGATGGAAGAGCTGCGCCGCTCCATCGGCCTGCGCAGTTACGGCCAGAAGGATCCGCTCGTCGAATACAAGGGTGAGGCCTACAAATTCTTCGAGGAACTGATGAACAACGTCCGCCTGCAGATCTGCACCGGACTCTTCCGCAGCGCCTCCAATATCCAAGCCTTTGAGAACATGCTCGCGCTGCTCAGTCGCACCGCCAAGGCCGTCGGGCCCGCCGATGCGCCCGTGGCGACCGCGCCCCGCGGCCTGCCAGCTGCCGGTGACGCGCCGGCCGCGCCGGCCGAAGAAGTGGAATTACCCAAGGTCACCGTGCGTCGCGAGACTCCCAAGGTCGGCCGCAACGAGCCCTGTCCTTGTGGCAGTGGCAAGAAATTCAAAAACTGCCACGGCGCCTGAGCGCCTCCCCTCCGTGGCCACTGTCAGACTGCCCGCCTACGATCCCTACGCCGACCGCCCTTCTTTTTGGGCCCGGCGCGGCGCGTATGTCTG
>JBDNGL010000087.1:0-6198 GCA_041689285.1 Opitutaceae bacterium | reverse complement strand
TCAGCGGCATCATGGGCAATGCTGGCCAGGCGAATTACTCCGCTGCCAAGGCCGGTATGATTGGCCTGACCAAGAGCCTTGCGCGTGAGTTCGCTGGCCGGAATATCACGGTCAACGCAGTCGCGCCGGGTTTCATCAAGACCGACATGACCACTGATTTCGTAAACAACCCGGAAATCGCCGGCAAGGTGCTGGAGGCGGTTCCCTTGAAGCGGTTTGGCGAGGCCGCTGATATTGCCAATATGACTGCTTACCTCTGTGCCGAGGAAGCGAACTACATTACCGGGCAAGTTTTTACCGTTGACGGCGGCATGGCGATGTGAAGCCTCCATTCCAGCCAATTTTTCAACATGTCCGACCCAAAACCCATCGAACAACGCGTCAAAGAGATCATCGTTAACCAACTCAATGTTAACGAGGAACAGATTACGCCGACCGCTTCATTTCTGGACGATCTCGGCGCCGACTCCCTCGATACTGTCGAACTGATCATGGCTTTCGAAGAGGAATTTAAGGATGAAATCGAGGGCGAGATTCCTGAGTCTGATGCCGAGAAGCTCCAGACCGTGGGTCAGGTCATCGACTACATCAAGGCCAAGGCCGGCGGTAATTGATGCGTTTTTTTAATTTTAGGCGTTCCCCCGGAATTTTTTAAGAAAAATTCTGGCGGAACGCCTTTTTGTTTTTTGGAATCGTCTCTCTTAACATTGCCTATGGATGCCTCATCTTCGCGTCGGGTTGTAATCACGGGTTTGGGTGCGGTTACCTCCATTGGTCACAATGTGGCGGATTTCTGGGCAAGCCTATTGGCAGGCAAATCCGGGGTTGATCGACTGACGCATTTTGATGCGACGAATTTTGCCAGCCAGATCGGGGCCGAAGTTCGCGGCTGGGAAGCAGCGGAGCACATGGACCCGAAGGAGGCGCGGCGCAACGACCGCTATACGCATTTCGGTTTTGTGGCGGCCAAGCAGGCGGTGGCGGATGCCGGCTTGGATATGGCGACGGAGGATGGCGATCGGGTCGGGGTCATCATTGGCTCCGGGATCGGTGGGATGCACACCTACGAGACCCAGCTCAAGGTGCTGGTGGAGCGTGGGCCGCGCAAAGTTTCGCCGTTCACGATTCCTTCGCTCATTGGCAACATGTGCGCTGGACTGGTCGCCATCGAATATGGGGCCCGCGGGCCGAATTTCGGAATCGTCTCGGCCTGTGCCACCGGCACCCACGCGCTGGGCGAGGCGTGGCACGCGATCCGGCGGGGCGAGGCCGATGTGATGATTGCGGGCGGCAGTGAGGCGGCGATTACTCCGTTCTCCTATGCAAGTTTTTGCGCGATGAAAGCCATGAGCACGCGTAATGACGAACCGCAGAAGGCCAGTCGGCCGTTTGATCGCAATCGCGACGGGTTTGTCATGGGCGAAGGTTCGGGCATTCTGGTTTTGGAATCACTCGACCATGCCCAAGCCCGGGGTGCCCGGGTCTATTGCGAACTGAAGGGCTATGCCGCGACGTGCGATGCCTTTCACATCACGCAGCCTGACCCTGAGGGCAAGGGTCTCTCTCTCGCCATGAAGCGGGCGCTGGAGAGTGCCGCGCTCCGGCCTGAGCAGATCGACTACATCAACGCGCACGGCACCTCCACGCTTTACAACGACAAATTTGAAACCATGGCCATCAAGCGAGTCTTCGGTGAGCATGCGCGGCAACTGGCCATCAGCTCGACCAAGTCCATGACCGGGCATCTCCTCGGTGCCGCTGGCGGTATTGAGTCGGTGATTGCCGTCAAGACCATCGCGACCGGGATGATCGCACCAACTATTAACTTGGATGATCCCGACCCGGATTGTGATCTCGATTATGTGCCGAATGCTGCACGGCCTGCCCGCGTGCAGGCGGCGTTAAGCAACAACCTCGGGTTCGGCGGGCAGAATGCCGCCGTGGTATTTGCCGCCCTATAATGCTCCGATCGAGGGTGGTGCGGATCACCCGTTTCGGGAATCGGTTGGAGAGGGCGGTTTTGCGAGCCACTTGGCAAGGGTGGTGCGCAATTCGCCCTGTCGCACCGGTTTGGCCAGAAAGTCATTCATGCCGACAGCAAGGCAGGCAGCTCGGTCAGCCGGCATCACATTTGCTGTTAGGGCAATGATCGGCAGTGGTCGGCCTTGGAGGTGGGCACGTATGCGCCGGGTTGCTTCGAAGCCATCCATGATGGGCATTTGGCAATCCATGAGCACGGCATCCCAGCTTGCTTGTTCAATGGCGGCGACGGCCGCGGCTCCATCGTCGACCACGTCGCATTCCAAACCCAGTCGTTTGAGCATGAGCTGGATGACCCGTTTGTTAATCGGATCGTCCTCGGCGACGAGCACACGCCCGCTGAGTGATTTCGTCGGTTGAGGCAGCGTGATGGCGGTAGGACTGCTGGTAGCTTTGGGCAAGGTGACTTCAAAGCTGAACTCCGATCCGTGATTGGGTGTGCTGCTCACACTGATGTTGCCGCCCATTTGCCGCACCAAGCGCTGGGCAATCGAAAGCCCCAGGCCACTGCCGCCAAATCGGCGCGTGGTGGAACTGTCACCTTGGGTGAACGCTTGGAATAACCTGAGCTGGACTTCCCGGCTCATGCCGATGCCAGTGTCGCGGATCATGAACCGCAGCGCCATCCGGGTTTCGTCTTCCCGTGCGATCGACAACTCCAGATCAATCCGGCCTTTTTCGGTAAACTTGATCGCGTTGACGGTGAGATTGATGAGCACCTGTTTGAGTCGCACATCATCGCCCAAGACTTGGAACGATTCGTCCTTGGGAAGCTTTAGGTTGAGGCTCAGATCTTTTTCGCGGGCTTGAGCGGATAGCAGCGCCGCGACTTCCCTAAGGGCGGCGCTGGGGGCGTAAGGCAATTGTTCAAACTCGACCTTGCCGCTTTCGATCCGGGTCAGGTTCAAAATGTCGTCCAATAGTCGAAGCAGCGTGTCAGCCGAGCCGGCCGCAATGTCGGCATGGGTTTTCTGTTCCGGGCTGAGCGGTGAGTCGCGTAGCAATTGCAGCATGCCGATGACTCCGTTCATCGGGGTCCGAATCTCGTGACTCATGGTCGCGAGAAAATCACCTTTGGCCTGGCTCGCGGCCTCGGCCTTGATCATGGCGCTGCTGAGCGTCTCTACGAGCGCTTCGTTTTCAAAGATCAAACGGTAGAGGCGGCGTAAATCGTTATGATGGAGTTTCGCGGTGTTGAGTAGAAACAGCACATACGTGAAAATGATGAGGGCGAGGGTCCAGCCGCCGGGTTCATCTGCGAGTAGGAAGCGCACGGTCAGCGGCGAAAGCGTGGTCAAAACATAGATCCGGTAGGAGAGCATCACAGGCGCGAGGGAGCGCGCCGCGCCAGCGTTCATCCCGGCAATGATGATCATGAGCAGCAGCAGGGAGAAGATGTTCTCCACTCCATAAAAAAACCAACTGGCTGCGCCCCAAGTTACACCAGCGAGGGTGACGCCGATTACAAATGCCAGGCGCCACAACCCAAGCTGCGCGGGCGCGGGATTACGGCGACTAAAGGCAATATTCAGTGCCAGCCGGGCAACGGAAACCAGAAAGATGGCACCAAACCATTTGAGGCTCTGTTGCCAGGGGAAAGATGGCCCCACGCCCAAGGTGAGGATGCCCGCGAGCACGAAATTTGAAAACAACCCGAAGCCTGCCGAACGATAGAGCAGCCGGGTAAGCTCGTCCTCTACTCGGCGGGGAATCCCATCGGCGGCAGTCGTTAGGTGCACCGGATCGGGTAAGCTCATCGAACAAGCTACTACCAGACCTTGACTAGCCCGGAAGCATAAACTCTAGGTAGACAGCAGATTGCCCAACAAAAATGCCCGCAGCCGGTTGGCTGCGGGCAATGACGAAAGCGGTTGAGGTTCAGGCCTTTTGCACCAATCCGGCCTTGATGGCCTTAACAGAGACCAGCATGCGTTTCGTGCCGCCGTTGGGCAGCTTCACGCGGATGCGCTGCAGGTTGGGGCGAAATTTGCGCTTCGTGATACTGGTCACGTGAGTGCCAATACCGCCGCTCTTTTTGCTCTGTCCCTTGCGATTGATGGAGTTGCCCTTAACAGGACGACGACCCGTGATTGCACAAATTCTTGCCATGGTTTGAGTGGTTAAAGGTTCAGAAGTAAAGGATGAGGTAAAATCTAAGCAAGGGGATTTTTTCCTAGAGTTACATTAGGTCCGCAAGGCATGGAGCACTTGGAATTTTTGTCCAAGATGCGCGGGGTGTATGAGCTGAGTGAGAGCAAGCTTCCTGCGAGTCAGGTGGGTGGCATCTTGGGTAATCAAATTGCGGATGTATTCACCAGATTGCCGCACGAAAAATGTCTCTTGCGATTCCAAGGTGTCAGCCCTGAACCCTTGGGCGACAAGCTCCTCCCTGAGCCAATCCCAGCAGATGTGGCAGGTGAGGTCCTGCTCACCAGGTCGGTCTAGCAAGTTCTTATTTTGTTGATGGCGGTGGTAGGCCCGCGCCGTCCCGTGGGGCTGGGTGGTGCTGATTTCGGCCCAACTCTTGCCATAGTCGCATGCGAGGAGGAGACCTTGCCAAGATTGACGGGTGATCTGCCGCATCAATTCACGCGCGGTCCATGGGACATCAAGCTGATACCCTTCCGGCGCTGCCGTTGGCAGGCTGGCTGGTGGCAGTCCCGCCATCCAGGTTTCAACCAAAGTATCGTCGCGCAGAGTCACACCGATTTCTACCCAACGACCCTCATGACGGACGAAGCGGTGGCAGGGTTGAGCGTCAAAAAGTTCGTTGGAAAACACCACTAGGCGGCCCGCCAAGGCGATGGGCTGGCCGCAGGGAATGATTTTATAATCGCGAAATGGGTGAGAAACAGCGCGCAAGACGCCTGCTGCTGGCTCCGCGCCAATCTCCACGAAAGTGAATGCGTTGGGATCCTGCCCGTTGAGGAGGGTCACGGCCCCAGCTGCAATCAATTCACCAAAGACATTTCCGGCTGAGGTCGCGGTATAAAAATCGGTTTCACCCCCGTAGCCGATGCGTTGGCGCGGTTGCCGGTAGTAGCCGACTTCAGGATGATAGAGCGCCAGTTCCATGAAATCTGCGAAGGATAACTCCGCGCGATTCCCGGCCCGTTCGCGAAAGGCGGCGCGGAATGCGGGTGAGGCGGTGTGTCCGGATGGTTTGGCTGACGAACCCATTTACAAAGCGAAGCAGATGCACACAGTTGCAACCATGCTCAAACGCATTTTGACGATCGCCACCGGGGCGGTGCTGGGGACCCTGCTTTCCATTGGGGTTTGGCACTTGGCGTGGAGCCTATTCCCGGATCGCGAGCTGAATCGCGCCACCAATCAGGTGCGTGACGTATTCAGACTCGTGAATGAAAATTATGCCGATGAAGGAAAGGCGGTCTATGGACGGTTGAGCAAGGAGGCGCTGAAGGGCGCGGTGGCCGCATTGGATCCGCATTCTCAGTTTCTCGATGCGACGGACTATGCCTTGTTGGAAAGTGATTTGGATGGGAATTTCGGCGGGATAGGTGTGCAGGTGGAAATGCGGCAGGGTCGGGTGGTGGTGATTGCGCCCATGGCCGGCAGTCCCGGAGAGCGGGCGGGAATCCAGCGCGGCGACGAAATCAGGAGCGTGGATCAAAACGCCGTGCCACTTGGGGCCAGCATGGATAACGTGATCAAACTTTTGCGCGGCAAACCCGGGACCAAGGTGCGAGTAGGGCTTTACCGCCCAGACAAAACGGAGCCGGTCGAGGTCAGTCTCGTGCGCGAAATCATTCGGCAACAAAGCGTGCGGACGGCAGAGTTTCTTGAGCCCGGTTTGGGTTACATCCAGCTGACGGATTTCTCCGCGCAGACCGGGGGGCAATTCAGGGAAGCCTTGGGCAGGTTGCTCGATGTGGGCATGACCAGCCTGATAATCGACCTGCGTAACAACCCGGGTGGCCTCCTACAGGCGGCGGTGGAAGTGGCGGAAAATTTTTTTCATTCGGGTGAATTGATCGTATTCACGCAGGGCCGCCGTGCCGGTGACCGCGACGAACTTCGCGCCCGGTTGAGCCACGAACCGCCATCGCTCGCAATTATCGTGCTCGTCAATGCTGGTTCGGCCAGCGCCGCCGAAGTGGTCACAGGCGCGCTCAAGGACACCGGCCGGGGAGTGGT
>JBDNGL010000086.1:0-48582 GCA_041689285.1 Opitutaceae bacterium | reverse complement strand
CGGTCCCCGTGCTGCGTCAATGACTCCAGCGCCGCGTGATCACCGAAGAACGTATATTGATTCATGCTCATCGAGATACAAGATACGCACATTTTATCACGTTGTCCAGCAATTAGTTGTAAAATTTAGGAGTTCCCTAAGGATGATCTTCTTGTCGATCCGGGAGACGTAATCTTGGGCCTCACGGGAAAAATCTGAAGTCGTGGTAAAAATGCCCTTTCTCGCACGCTGACCATCCAGTGCACCAGCAAACTTCTGAATCTCCGGTCTGCCAACTGTGGCTTCCCACCGCTTCGCTTGGATGTAGATAATATCCAACCCAAGCCGATCTTCTTTAATGATGCCATCAATGCCCTCGTCGCCGCGCCGACCGATGGCCTGCCCCGCAGCTTTCCGCGAACCCCCGTATCCCATGTTCACGAGCAGATCGACGACGATCTCTTCGAATAGCGCGGGCTCTGAAACCTTGATCGTAGAAAGAATCTCGGCGACCAGCTCCGACCGGAGCCGATCATATGCGGCTTCGAGCGCTTCGTGTGGCGTCTTTCCAATTGCGGTTGCCGGAGCGGTAGCGACGGCGAGCGACTCTTCTTCTTTCTCGTGCCGTAGCCCCTTGAACTCGATAAACTCCGGAAAACGCTCTAAAAAAACGACGTCGATGGCCGGAGGATTCTCGCGCAATACAGACCGGCCACGCTCGGTGATCGCGAGATATCCACGGCGCGGTGATGTGAGAAGGCCAGCCTTCTTCATGTAGGTGCGAGCCCACGCAATCCGATTCTGAATGACCGTCTGCTGGCCGCTGGGAAGATACTCGCTCTTCTCTACTTCGGTCAGACGGAACTCCTCTGCCAGCGCGGACACCGCTTCTTTGAGTGCGTGCTCGGCGCCGTCAGCTGCGTAACGAAGGAGTGGCAACATACATGACTGATAATCTGGGATGGGCATCTTCTTCCGGCTAACAGTGTTATTAGGCCTTACAGGAAGGCCTGAGTGGGGTGGGGGTGCATGGGGAGCAAAATGACGGCTAATATATTGGCAGGCAATGCGTGAAGATTTTGGGTAAGGCTTTGGCGGCTGCGGCCGATGCCGGCGAAAGCCTGACTCGCGGGGGGTTCCGGCTTACCCCTGTCCATCTGTGTCCATCCGTGGTTTCACTTTCTGCGCCGGGCTCACGTCCCATACAGCCGGTCGCCGAAGTCGCCGAGGCCGGGGAGGATGTATTTACGGACGTTGAGCTCGCGGTCGTGGGCGGCGGTGAACAGGGGCACATCGGGGTGTTTCGCCAGCACGGTGGCGACGCCCTCGGGGCTCGACACAATGCTCACGAAGACGAGTTCGTGTGCGCCGGCTTCCTTCACAACATCGAGCGCCTGTGCCGCCGATCCGCCGGTGGCGAGCATGGGGTCCACGACGATGACCCGCGTGCCGGTGAGCGGGGGCAGTTTGCAGTAATAGCTGCGCGCGACAGCGGTCTGGTGGTCGCGCTCGAGGCCGATGTAGCCCACGCTCACATCGGGGAAGATATCGAGGAAGGGCTGCACCATGCCGAGTCCGGCGCGGAGGATGGGCACGACGACGAGCGGCTTGGCGAGCACCTGACCGGTGTGCGGCTCCAGTGGCGTGCGGATGGATTTACCCGCCGTGGCCAGATCGCGCGTGGCCTCGATGGCCAGCAACACGCCGAGCTGGTAGGCGAGGGTGCGGAAGGTGGCGGGCCGGGTGGTCTCGTCGCGCAGGTGGGTGATGATGTGCGCGGCGAGCGGATGCTGGAGGACGTGGAGCGACATGACGGGATGGGGCTAAACAAAAAACCTTTGCCGATAAATGTGGAATTCAGGAAAGCGGGAATCGAAACCACGTTCGCGCGAGGCGGCGGTTGGTTTTTTCAGGGTTCCTGATTCCACATTTGCATTAGCCGGAAAGTTTCAGGGCTTCGGGTCACAGCAGGTCTTTTTCCACTTTCCGCTCAAGGATGGCCTCGAATTCCTTGCGCATCACCTTCTCCTTGCCGCGCAGGCCGGGCATGACGGCGAGCCAGTGGTAAACTTCCTCGCGCAGGTGTTTGGGCATGACGGGCTCCATGGCCAGCACCCGGTCGAAGGCCCGCACGCAGGCGGCAGCGATCTGCTCGCACATCACCTGGGCGTCGGCCGAGCTGTGCTGGCCGGCGAGGCGGATGACCTCGTCGAGCCGGCGGTGGCGGCGTTTCATGATCGTCTGATACTCGCCGAGACTGTTGGCTGCCACCTGCACGCAGCGCGGGAAGAAACTCGACATGAGGTCCCAAGGGTCGGGGCCATCGCCGCCCCGGCGGATGTCGCTGCGCAAAACCACGGAGGGGATGTCGGCGAATTTCGCGAGCATGAACTCGACGACCGTGCCGGTGTCGGGCTCGGTGCCGTCGTAGCAGAAAAGTCCGAGGTCGCTGTTGATGAGTGCGTGGATGGCCTGATCGCGGATCGTCTGGGCGGATTTGCCGCGTGGCTCGAAGTCTTGGGGCAGCCGGCCGAGATATTTGCCGTGGGATTTTTCGTAGATGGCCTCGGCGAGGTAGGCGTTGCCGATGAGGTGCTTCAGGTTGAAAAGCTCACTGCCGAAATAGACCGTGTAGCTGTGCTTCTTTTTCTTCATCCGCATGGGCTGGTCCCGAGCAAGCCGTGAAGCGCCCGGTGGGACAATGGCAAACTGCACGGGCGGATTTAACCGACCCGGGAATGAATCTTTAGCCTTTCGCTGGGTTGGATTTTGCAGGACGCCCCGCCCACCAGGCGAAAGCTTGGAATCTTCCGAAAACCTTACTGGTGGAGGGCTCGCGTCCCTGCGAGCCGAGCCCGGCCCGCAGGGGCGCGGGCCCTCCAAATGCAGGGTGCTTTTGGGGGTAGAGGTTTTCGGGCAGGTTCTTGGGGCGATTGGCCTCATAGCAAGCGCCCTAAATTTTTGAACTATTGGCGGAGGTTCGCCGCCAATAGCTTGAGGTGGGCCGGCCGGTCACTCTGCCGGTGCAGGGTGTTCAACGCGCAGAGGGACCTGCGCGTGCCCCACGATCCTTGATCGTGGGGCACGGGTCAAAAGCGGCGCTTTGGGATTTTCCGCAACCCAGCCTGCGGGTGCCTTCGTGTCTGGGCGTGGTTAAACCCAATCGTTCTGCATCAGGGCGTGAGCGTCAGTGTGTGCTGGGCGCGGCCGGGGAGGAAAGGGGTGGGTTCGCCGCGCACCCAGGCTGCGTGGCCGGCGCGGTAGAAGGGCGAAAGCGGGTGGCCGCTCTGGCCGCCGGGCAGATGCATGATGCCCTCGGCTTCGCGGCCGGGGGCGACGACCATGCGGTTGCTCGCGCCAAAATGCGGGGACTGCGCGCGCGGCAGATTGACATCACCCGGCAGCGGATCGGCGGGCATATCCAGCCAGCCGGTGAGCCAGCGTGGCAGAAAGGTGCCGAGCGGATGGCGGATACTCGCGGTGTTGCTCTCTCCCCACGTGGCTTGGGCGGGCGCTAAATGATCACGCTCCAAATCGGCGAGCACCGCATCGGCGGCGGCGACCAGCAATTCATCCCAGTCGGCATACTGTGGATTGAGCAGATGGGCGGGTTGTGCCTGCAACAACTGCCACAGCGGGGCTTCGTAGCGAAACAGCCGCCAGTTGAAGAGCGGCTCGCGGCGCAGGCAGGGGGCGAAGACCGGGGCCAACACGAGATTAGCCGTGTGGTGGCGGAAGGCGCGGACGAGCCGATAGCTGGCGGAATCCACGGCCGCGCGGCCCGCCCAGGACTCGACCGCGGTGCGCAGGGCCGCGCGGGCCGGGTGGGCGGCGGTGGCGGCGGGCGAGAGCGTGCGCAGCAGCAACTGTTGCCAGCGTTCGAGAAACAGCGCGCGATCATCCAGCTGCACGGCGAGAAGATCGGCCGGGGTCGCGGCCGTGAGCGGGCTAAGCCCGTCGTGAATCTGCGCGGCCCGCTCCGGGGAAGCGTAGCCGCCATCGCCGATGAGCGTGAGGGCTTCGCCGCCGAGCATGCGTTGGTTGGCATTCCATAAGACCCCGTCGGCCGGGGATGAAATCACGGGCTTTTTTTCCGCTGGCAGCAGTCCGTCCCAGCGGCGGTCGCCATAGGTCCAGGCCACGGGAAAGCGTCCGTCGAAACCCACCCTTTGCGGCAAGGGGCCGGCGATCGTCCAGGCGATCTCGCCGGTGTGATCGGCCAGCAGGATGTTCAGGGACGGCGTGGCGAGCCGGCGCGTGACGGCGAGGGCCTCGGCGACCGTGGCGGCGCCTTCCATGTCGAGGAGGGCGAAATTAATGGCGCCGGGTTCGTGCATGACCCAGCGATTGACGAGCGGTTGCTCCTTGTCATCCGTGCCGACCACTGGTCCCCAGACGGTGGACTCCACCTCAAGCTCGACTGGCTGGCCGCCGCGCACGAAGATGGGTTCCCGGTGGCGGACGAACTCCACATTTTCCGTCCCCTGACGATAGAGCAGGCGCGAGATGGAATTGAGTTCGACGAGCACGATGTCGCTGGTGTCGGCATAGCTGTAGGTAAATCCCCACGCGACCTGGCCGTTGCTGCCGACAATGATGCCGGGCGTGCCGGGCAGAGTGAGCCCCGTGACCTGCCGGCCGGCGGTAATGAGCTGGGCGCGATACCAAGTATTCGGCACGCCGAGCTCGAGGTGCATGTCGTTGGCAACGAGCGCGGCGCCGCTGGCGGTGCGGTGACCCGCTAGGGCAAAGCCGTTGCTGCCGATGACGGGCAAGTCTTCGAAAGCCGCGGCGGCCGCCACGGTCGGAGCCGGCGCGGCGCGACGGCGCAAGTCAATCAGCCGGGGCGAAGGGAGGGGCGGCAGGGGCGCGGAGGAGCCGTCGAGGGCGGCGTCGGCGTGGGTTTGCAGCGGCGCGAAAAACGCGGCGACCTCCGGCCCGTAGTGATTGCGCAGGGCCGCAAACGTGCGCTCGGTGCGGCCGTCGCTTTCCTGCAGGCTGAGCGCCATCGCGTAGCCGACCAGATAGCTGTCTTCGGGCAGCCAGGGCTCCGGTGAGCTGCGCAGCGCAAGATACTCGAAAGGCTTTTGGCCCAAGGCGGCGAGGCCGGCATTCACGCCGGCAGTGTAGGCGACGACGAAGGCGCGGTGCTCCGGCGTGTCGAGGGCGAGTGCGTGCCGGGCGCGCGCGCGAAAGCCGTGCACCCGGGTGCGCCGGTCCATGGCGACGGCGGGTTGACCGATGAGGGCGGACAATTCTCCGGCGGCTTGGCGCCGCATGAGATCCATTTGGAAAAAACGATCCTGCGCATGCAGGTAGCCGAGCGCGCGAAAGCCATCGGTGCGATTTTCGGCCCGGATGGTGGGGATGCCCAACGCATCGCGCTCAATCGCCACCGCCGAGCCGAGCCCCGCCAGCGAGGCCGTGCCCTCAAGCTGGGCTTGGCTGGCGCGGAGCTGGAGATAAAACCAGCCGGCGAATACCGCGCTGAGCAACAGCAGCCCGGCAAGGGCGCCAGCCAGCATACGGAGGATGATCCCGGTGAGGCGCTTCACAGTTTCAACTCCGTCCGGATGCGGCTGATCAGTTCCGCCGCCGGCGGCGCGATGTTAAGGGTGAGGGCGTCGGTCGGCGCTTCCAAGGCGGCGAGTTGGCTGTCGAGCATGGCGGGTTTCATGAAATGATTCTGTCGCCCACTGATCCGGTCCCACAATTGATCGCGGGTGCCTTGCAGATAGACGAGGTGGCGGCGGGTATCCCCCGCGAGCAGCCCGTGGCGGTAGCCGGCCTTGAGCGCAGAGCAGGCCACCACGGCGTTTTCGCCGCGGGCGAGTTTGGCGTCAATATGCGCGCGGATGGCGGCAAGCCAGGGCGCGCGGTCCGCATCGGTCAACGGTTCACCGGCGCTCATCTTGGCGACATTGGCAGGAGGATGAAAACCGTCGGCATCGGCAAAACTCCACCCCAGCGCCCGCGCGAGGGCCTGCCCGACGGTGGTCTTGCCACTGCCCGCCACGCCCATGATTACGATGACCGTGGGCGGCTTCACTGCACCCAGGCCCGAGCCGTGACGGGATCGCGCCCCTCGTCGAAATCCAGATAGTCGAACATCGTCTCGACGGGCTGCCCCTCCAGGGCGGATTCGCGAATACGCCGTTCGAGGAACGTGCGCCCGGCATCGCGCCAGCCACGCTTCATCATAAAGCCGTTCCAAATCTCGCATTCCTCATCGGTGCGGGCGCCGCCCGATTCATGACACCACGCGAGCAATTGGGCCTCGCTCAGCTCGCCGACCAAGGCGTGGGCCTTGAGGGCGGCGTAGTTCACCCGGAGAAAATTCACGCAGCGGCCGTCGAAACCCGTGCCGAGGTTCACGGTGTAATCGGCGGGGAGCCGACCGGCGGCGTGGAGCCGGATCTTATCGAGCATGCGGCCGAAATAGACCAGCCGACCGACTTTGGCGTAGGGGCTGCGGAGTCCGGGGACGTTGGGCATGGGGTTTTATCCCGTGCTGGGGCCGCCACCGGCGAGCCGAAAATCCACCCCATTCACCAGCGCCGCCAGTAGGCGACCGTCGCGAGCAGGCCGAGGGCGAAGGTCGGCGCGTTGATCCAGAGCTGGTGAAAGGGCACCGGCCAGCGGTGGCAGGCGTAGATGATGAAGACGTGCTTAATCGCGATGAGCACCCAGCAGATGAAGATAAACCGCAGCATGCGCGGATCGCGGGGCCGAGTTTGTTCGACATGGATTTCCTGCACGAAGCCTTGGTCATAGACCGGCGCCGGGGTGCGGGAAAAAAGCTGCAGCAGGTTGGCAAACATGGCGGAGGCTTGAAACATAGCGCAAAACCGCCGAAAAGAAAGTCGCTCGTGTCCACTCCTCCCCTTCCCCCCTCCGCCCAGCCGCCCGTCGAACTCGCCGGCACCAAGCTCGGCGCGCCCAGCCGGGCGGCCGCCGGCTTCAAAGCCGTCGTCAAGACCAACAGTTTTGTTGTCATGGGCGTCGGCCCCGTGCGCGGGACCAAGCTCCTGCTGGAGGTTAACCAAAAGGACGGTTTCGACTGCCAGTCGTGTGCGTGGCCCAGCCCGGACGGGGATCGCCACACCTTTGAGTTTTGTGAAAACGGCGCCAAGGCGATCGCGGATGAAGCGACCCCGGAGCGGTGCACGCCCGAGTTTTTCCAGCGGTATGCCGTCGCGGAACTGGCGGCGCGGAGTGATTACTGGCTCAACCGCCAAGGGCGGTTGACACATCCGATGGTGCTGCACCCCGGGGCCACGCACTACGCGCCCATCGCGTGGGCCGAGGCCTTTGCGCTCGTGGCCCGCGAGTTGCAGGCGCTGGGCTCACCGGACGAGGCGGCGTTTTACACCTCCGGCCGCACCAGCAACGAGGCGGCCTTTCTCTACCAGCTTTTCGTCCGCCAGTTTGGCACCAACAACTTACCCGACTGCTCCAACATGTGCCATGAATCCAGTGGCACCGCCCTGAGTGAGACCATCGGCATCGGCAAGGGCACGGTGAAACTGGACGATTTTCCTAAGGCCGAGCTCATCTTCATCATCGGCCAGAATCCCGGCACCAACCACCCGCGCATGCTCTCCAGTTTGGAAGAGGCGAAAAAAGCCGGGGCGAAAATCATCTCCGTCAACCCGTTGCCCGAGGTTGGCACGGACCGGTTCAAGAACCCGCAACATTTCATGAATCCGCTGAAGGCGCTGCCCACGCTGTTGGGCGTAGGCGCCAAGCTCGCCGACGTGTGGCTGCAGCCGCGCATCAATGGCGACCTCGCGCTCTTCAAAGGCATTATGAAAGCGATGCTCACGCTGGAAGCCGCCAGCCCCGGCAAGGTCATCGACCACGAATTCATCCGTGAGCATACCCACGGCTACGCCGCCCTCGTGGCGGATCTGCACGCCGCGCCTTGGGCGGACATCGTCGAATCCAGCGGGGTGGACCGAGAGCAGATCGAAGCGGCGGCGGCGCTTGCCGCCCAATCCCGCGCCACCATTTGCTGCTGGGCGATGGGCCTGACGCAGCAGCCCAACGCGGTTGAAACCATCCAGACCATCGTCAACCTGCTCCTGCTGGGTGGCCACATCGGCCGGCCTGGGGCCGGCGTCTGCCCGGTGCGCGGCCACTCAAACGTGCAGGGCGACCGCACCATGGGTATCTTTGAAAAAATGCCCGACTGGTGGCTCGACCTGCTCGACACCGAGTTTGACTTTAAGTCGCCGCGCGCACCCGGGCTCGATACCGTGGACAGCATCAAGGCGATGCACGCCGGCCAGGTGAAAGTTTTCTTCGCGATGGGCGGCAATTTTCTCTCCGCCACGCCCGACACCGAGTTTACCGCTACCGCCTTGCGTCGGTGTGCGCTCACGGCCCAAGTCTCGACGAAACTCAACCGCGCGCACCTCGTCACAGGTCGCACCGCCCTCATCTTACCCTGCCTCGGCCGCAGCGAGCGCGATGATCAGACGGGCGGCGAGCAGTTTGTAACGGTCGAGGACTCGATGGGCATCATCAATGCCTCGCGCGGCCGCCTCGCGCCCGCCTCGCCGGAACTATTGAGCGAGCCGGCCGTCGTGTGTCAGCTGGCGCGCGCGGTCTTGGGCGCAAACACGCCCACGCCGTGGGCGGACTTTGAAGGCAACTACGACTTGATCCGCGACCGGATAGAACGCGTGGTGCCGGGCTTCGAAGCCTATAACCGCCGCGTGCGCGAGGGGATCTTTTATCTGCCCAATGCCCCGCGCGACCAGCGCGAATGGCGCACCGACACGAGGCGGGCGAATTTCACGGTGGCACCCATCCCGCGGCACCCCCTCGCCCCGGGCGAATACGTGATGATGACCATCCGCACCCACGATCAGTTCAACACCACGGTGTATGGACTCGATGACCGTTATCGGGGTGTCTTCGGCGGTCGCCGGGTGGTGTTCCTGCACGAGGAGGATGTCCGCGCGGCCGGGTTGCAGGCGGGACAAATCGTAGACCTCACCAACCGCCACGGGGGTGCCGAGCGCGTGGCGAAACACTTCATGGTGGCACCTTACCGCATCCCGCGGGGTTGCGCGGCCACGTATTTCCCCGAGGCCAACGTGCTGGTGCCCATCGGGAGCGTCGCGGCGAAAAGTAACACGCCGACGAGTAAATTTGTGATCATCACCATATTGCCCGCGCCCGATGCTGAAGCCGCGCTCGCCGCCCTGCGGGCCGGGGCCTCATAAATCTCTTCCGCCGCTTTGCATCGGGAACTATTTCGCCCTACGGTGGGTCATAATTTTCGACCTATGAAAACCCACCAAATTATGATCTTCGCAGCGGCCGGCCTTGCCGGCTCGTTTGCCGTCGCGGCCGAGTCCGCCGCCAAAGTTGAAGTCCTCTTTGCCAAGGAGCCCGGCGAATACGCCGATGTGCGCGACAGTTGGTCGCCGAGCGAGAAGGGCCAAGCCGCCAATCTCGAAAACCTGAAGGACCATATTGAAAAGCGCGCGGCGAGCTTGGTGTCGGCGGATCACAAGCTCACCGTGACACTGACCGAAGTGGACTTGGCCGGCGATTACGAACCCTGGCGTTCGGGGCAGGGCATGAATGACGTGCGCATCGTGAAGGATATCTATCCCCCGCGCATCGACCTCGAGTTTAAGCTGACCGATGCGGCCGGCACCGTGGTGAAGGAAGGTAAGCGCGAGCTGCGTGACCTCGCCTTTATGATGAAACTCTCGATTAATCGCAATGATCCCGAGCGCCACGAGAAGGAGCTCCTGAACGACTGGCTACGCCGCGAGTTTAAACCCGCCAAGTAATTCAGTCCGCGCCAAAAACGCCTTTGCCCGCGGCCGCGAGTGTCACCACGCTCGCGGCCGTGTCGTTTTCGGAAACCTCCGCCCGCCTCGATAAGTGGCTCTGGTGCCTGCGCCTTTACAAGACGCGGGCCTTGGCCACGGCGGCCTGCCGGGCTGGCGCGGTGCAAGTCAACCAAGTCGCGGCCAAGCCTGCCCGCGAGGTGCAGCGCGATGTAATCGTCAGCGTGCGGCAAGGAGTCATGACGCGCACTTTGCGGGTATTGGCGATCCCCGCCGCGCGTCTCGGCGCGAAGCGGGTGCCGGCGCATGTTGAGGAGCTGACGCCACCATCAGAATTTGCGAAAGCGCAGGAACAGCATCGGCAGCACCTGCTGGCTCGGGTGCGGGGCGGGGGTCGGCCGACCAAACGCGACCGGCGCCTCCGTGAGCGATTGTGGGACTAAGGTACGCAAAGGCCGCAAGGTTTTCAGGCTTTCCCGGTTTCCACCTAAGATTTAACTATGAATGTTTATTCCAAATTCGAGTCCGAGCTCGCGGTCCGTCCCGATGACATCGACCTCTACCAGCATGTGCACAGCACGCGTTATCTGGACTACGTGCTGGCGGCGCGGTTTGAGCAGATGGAAAAATTCTACAAAATGCCGATGCAGGCATTCGCGGCGATAGGGCTCGGTTGGTTCATGGCCGCAACGACGATCCAGTTCAAACGTCCGCTGGGTATGGGTGACCGCATGGTCGTGCGGACTTGGATCGAGCATTTTACAGACACCGGCTGCCGGGTGGCATTTGAAATTGAGAAGTGGCCGACGGGCAAACGCGTGTGCGACGGGCATTGCGACTATACCTTGGTGACGCTTGCCACCGGTCGCGCGACTTCGCTCCCGGCAGACATCCGGGCTAAGTATTCTATCTGAGCATAGGGCAGGGGCTTCCCTTAGCCCCGGAGGATATTTGTTCAGGGAAACAGGGGCCGCGCGCCCTCGGCGCCGAGGCCGGGAGGGCACATCGCGAGGCGGCCACCGCTCCCGCCAAAGGAGGCTACCTTGCCGGTGGCCACCAGCTCGGCCAGAATTGGCTTGCTTAAATTTCGGCGAGCTATGTGGTGTCTTAAATCGATAGTGATAGCGTTAGGCGACAGTATCTGGTGAGTCGTAGGCTGAGCGAAGTGCTCAAGTGATGATTTCGAAACCCAAGGTGGGAACGGACTGGCAGCAGGACGAAGGATCTACGAGACATCAAATGAGTAACTCCAAACTATACGTCGGCAATCTGTCGTTCAAAACCACCGAAGACGAGCTCCGCTCGGCTTTTGGCCAATTCGGCAGCGTGACCGACGTTTACGTCGCCATGGATAAGATGACCGGTCGCCCCCGTGGCTTCGCGTTCGTCACCATGGGCACCGATGACGAGGCTAAGGCCGCGGCTGAAAAGCTGAACGGCACCGACCTCGGTGGTCGTCAACTGACCGTGAATGAAGCCCGTCCCAAGGAAGAGCGCCCAGGTGGCGGCTTCGGCGGCGGCGGCGGCGGTCGTGGCTTCGGCGGCGGCGGCGGCGGTGGCCGTGGCGGCTTCGGCGGCGGCGGTGGCGGTGGCGGTGGCCGCGATCGCGGCGAGCGTCGCTACTAATCCTATCGGTTTAACCAACTGATTTTCGAGGGACGGAGCTCCTTTGGGGGCTCCGTCCTTTTTTGTTTTTCGGCCGCGCTTACTGCCATGTCATTCAGAGCGTAGCGAAGAATCCAGCGGGTGATTTCCACCTGCGACCAGCAACGAATATCCTGTCGGACTCTTCGCTGCACCCAGAATGACAGAAAGTAATATCATGCCCTTCAAAGCTCTCAATTTATCGCCCAACGTCCTGCGTGGCGTTCAAGCCGCCGGCTATACCGATCCCACGCCCATTCAACTGCGGGCGATTCCCATCGTGCTCGGGGGCGGCGATGTCATCGGCTCCGCCCAGACCGGCACTGGCAAGACCGCCGCCTTCGCGTTGCCCATTCTCACGCGCCTAGCCGCTCACGGCAAAACCCGCGTGCTCGTGCTCGAGCCCACGCGCGAACTTGCTGCACAGGTGGAAACCGCGTTTCGCGATTTCGCCCGCTTCACCGATCTCCGCACCGTCGCCATCTTTGGTGGCGTCGGTTACGGCAACCAGCGCAGTGAAATGCGCCGGGGCGTGGACATCATCGTGGCGACTCCCGGCCGCCTCATGGATTACCTTAAGGAAGGCACCCTCACGCTCCGTGACATCAACACCCTCGTCCTCGATGAGGTGGATCACATGCTCGACATGGGCTTCCTGCCCGTCGTGAAGGATATCATCGGCCGCTGCCCGCGCGAGCGCCAGACGCTGCTCTTTTCCGCGACGGTGCCGCCCGAGATCCAGGCCATTGCCTCGTTTGCGCTGCGCAACCCGACTCGCATCGAGGTCGGCGCCTCGCGCACGGTGAACCAATCGGTCAACCACGCGCTTTATCCCGTCGCGCACGACCAGAAGTTTGAGCTCCTGCTCGCGCTGCTGACCAAGACCGACTTCGACAGCGTGCTCGTGTTTTCCCGCACCAAGCACGGCGCCGATAAGATCGCCCGCCGGCTCAAGGCCGCCAATCACTCCGTCGCCGTCCTCCACGCCAACCGCTCGCAGAACCAGCGCATTGAGGCGCTCGCCGGTTTCAAATCCGGCAAATACGAGGTGATGGTCGCGACCGATATTGCCGCCCGCGGCATCGATGTCGCCGGCGTCTCGCACGTCATCAATTACGACGTGCCGGAAAAGCCCGAGGATTATGTGCATCGCATCGGCCGCACCGGCCGCGCCCAAGCCGTGGACGATGCGTTCACTCTGGTGACCCCGGAAAACGCCGGCGATATCCGCGACATCCAGCGTTTCATCGGCGCGAAGATCCCGGAGATGAAACTCGAAGGCTTTAACTATGCCCCCATTGTGGCCCGCCCTGAGCGTCCGCCCGAGCAACGCGAGAGCCGGCACAGCGCCGCCCAGCATGCCCGGCCGGCCGAACGTCGCGGTGGCTGGAACCGTTTCGGCGGCGGTGGTGGCCACGGTCGGCGGTAAGGGACACTCTGGTCACAGGGATTCGCCAATTAAACTGCGATTTGCCGCCACCGCCCGGCTTGGCCGTAGGCCACACGTGGTCACGCCGCCACGGGCTGGCAGTGCAGCGCGAGATCACGATCGGTGATCGCGGGCATGCGTTGCAGGGCAAAGATCGTGCGCGGCTCCCAGAGCTGGGTGCGCAACGGCTCCAGCAGCCGCTTGGGCAGGTCGGCCGACTCGAGGTGCCCGAGGATGGTCAGGGTTTGCCGTGAAGCGGGCAGGCCCAGCCATTCCAGCACGCCGTAGATGCCGCTGCGCTCATGCACGGCGTTGATCTCGGCCCAGCGCGGCGCGGTGCCGCGGAGACTGGCATGGGCAGCGACAAAGGCAGTCAACGCCGGTGTCTCGACCAAATCGGCCACTAAGGTCGGGCACCGGGCCACGACCTGAAGCGCCTCCATGCGGGCAAAGGTAAAATTTTCCAAAAACCCCCGCACCTCGGCCGGCACGAATTCGAGATAGGGCTGCCAGTTGCGGGTGCGGCAGGTGACTGAGGCGGCGGCGAGCAACTCGCTGTCGGGATTGATGGGCAACCAATCTTCGCCATAGAGCCGCTCGAAGCGGACCTCAGGCCAGGGGGTGACGCGGTGCAGCTCGCCATAATGCGACCAAGTGAGGGCGATGGGGTGGGTGTTTTTCATGGGACGACGGGTGAGGATCATGCGCCCAGATTACCGGAGAGGGTGGGACATTGCTTGGCCCAGGCTAAAAAATGTGCAGATTTTTTTGCATGACCCCCAAAGTGCAGCTTTCCCGTCCGCCGTTGGAGCGGATGCTCAAGATTCACGCCGCCTTGCGTCGGGGCGCGCTCGTCAACTGCACGCGGCTGGCCGGGGAGCTGGAGGTCGCGCGGAAAACCATCGTGCGCGACATCGCCTTTATGCGCGACCGGCTCGACCTGCCGATCGAGTTCGACCCGCACCTCAACGCCTACCGCTACACTTCGCCGGTCAATGCCTTTCCGACGGTCAACGTGACCGAGGGCGAATTGCTTGCGCTGCTGGTGGCGCAGCGGGCACTCGAGCAATATCGCGGAACGCCGTTCCACCGGCAGCTGGAGGTGGCGTTCGGCAAGCTCGCGGCGGGGCTGCGCGACCGCATTTCTTTTTCCCCGGCGGACGAATTGCGCGCGGTATCCTTCAAGAACATCGGGCTGGGTAAAACCGATCTCGCCGTCTTCAATGCGCTGAGCGCGGCGGTGCTGCACCAAGTGGAAGTGACCTTCACCTACCGCAAGCCGGGCGGCGCGCAGGCCGCCCCGCGGCGGGTGCAGCCCTACCATCTGGCAAATCGCGAGAACCTCTGGTATCTCATCGCCTTCGACCCGGAGCGGGGCGCGCTGCGCACGTTTGCGCTCACGCGGATCACCGCGGTGGCGACGACCAAGATCTCCTTCAAGCGCCCGGCGGATTTTTCTCCGGAGATTTTTTTCGCGAATGCCCTCGGCGTGTTGGGCGGCACCGGCGACTGGCGGGTGGCGATTCGTTTCAAACCCAGTGCGGCCGAGCGGGTGCGCGAACGCGAATGGCACGAGACGCAGGAGTTGCGGGAACTGCCCGGCGGGGCGCTGGAGTTAAAACTACGCTTGGGCGCATTGGAGGAAGTCGAACAGTGGGTGCTCGGTTGGGGCGCGGCGGCGGAAGTGGTCAGTCCACCCGAGCTGCGCCGAAAAATCCAAGCCACGGCGACCGCACTGCTGGAGACTTATCAGCCGCGTTGAGTCGCTCGTTGCGGCTCAACGCACGGCTTGCTTGAGCCGGGCGAGGTCGGCCTCGATGCGGGCAATTAGCGCGGCGGCGCTAACTGGATTGGTGGAATCCGCAGCCTGCTTCGCCGCGACTTCAGCCGCGTGCTCCTTTACCCCCAGCTCCTGCATGGTCGAGACGATGATACCGATGAACAGGTTCAGGATGGTGAAAGTGGCGACCACGATGAACGGCACAAAGAACGCCCAGGCCCAAGGATACACCGTCATCACTGGTCGCACGATGCCCATGGACCAGCTTTCGAGCGTCATGATCTGGAACAGGGAGAACAGGCTGCGCCCAAGGGTGCCGAAAAACTCCGGGTGGGTGCCGGCGAAGAGTTTAGTGGCCAGCACGCCGGCGGTGTAGAAAAAGATCAGCATCACCGCGATCACGCCGGCGAGCCCCGGGATGGCATGAAGAAACGCGGTGACCACGCGCCGCAACTGCGGGACCACCGTGAGCAGACGCAGCACCCGCAGGACGCGGAGTGAGCGCAGCACCGACCAGGCGCCAGATCCGGGGGCCAGGGCCACGGCGATGACGGCGAAATCGAACCAGTTCCAGCCGTTGCGCCAGAACAACCCGCGGTAGGCGACAAACTTGGCCACTAACTCCACGCAAAAGACGGCCAAACAGAACCGGTCGGCTGCGATCAACCACGGCCCCCAAGTCGCCATGATGGCCGCGTTCGTCTCGAAGCCAAGGATCGCGGCATTAACCAAGATCAGGGCGACAATGGTGAATTGCGTCCGGGGGTGTTCGATAAATTCCGCCAGCCGCAGCCGCCAAGCGGCATGAGGGGTGGCACGAAGCGCGGCGAGGTCGATTTCACTCATGGGAGGATGGGGGTTGAATGCCGTGGGTCCATGGGGGGTGTCAACCGGGGAACGTGGTGCGAGTTCGGCCGGGACTACGCATATCTATCCCTTAGGAATGGGTCACATTACTGACCGGTTGCCTTCGGGGCCAGTCTTGACCCCATGGCATGAACTGCCTATGGTTTGCATGTTTTGGTTCTTCGTGTTCAGTCCCTAGCATGCCACCCGCCCCGCAACCATACCGGTTTCGCCATGGCGCTGGCGGGCTTCCTTATAGCGCAAACCGTTTTGGTTGCGCAAGTAACGTGGGATGGCGACGGGGGAAATAATCGTTGGGGCAGGGCCAATAACTGGGGTCCAAACGGGGTGCCCGGCACAGGCAACGATGTGCTGTTCGACAACAGCAGCGTGGGCATCTTGCCAAGCACCATTGAATTGCGAGGCAACCGCAACGCCGCCACGTTGACTTTCGATTCCGACGACACTCTGGCCATCGTTAACGGCAGCGGCAATCGCCGGCTTGACCTCTGGGGCGGTGGTATCACCCAGACCGCCGCTAGCGGCGGCGCCCACAGTCTGGAATTTGGCACCCTCCGGTTGCGCGCCGACGCGGTATTTGACCTTCAGGGTAGCGGCGGCTTCACGGTCTCGGCCCGCATCCGGGAGAGAGGCGGCTTCTGGGCTGTCACCAAAGACGGTGGAGGCACCCTGGTCCTATTGGATGACAACGACTTCAGTGGCGGCTTCACGGTGAATGCCGGGACCGTGGGTTTAGGCGACGACAACGCCGCAGGCGACGGCACGCTGACGCTAGCGGGTGGGATCATCCAAGCCGAGGGTGGTGCCCGCACGCTGGGCAACGATGTCACTGTGACTGGAGATTTCCAGATCGATGGCGCCAACGACCTGACGCTCAGCGGGGCGATGGATCTGGGTGCGAGCAACCGCACCGTGACAGTCGTCAATATGGGCGAGACCACTTTCAGCGGGGAAATCAGCGGCAGCGGGGGTCTGATCAAGGCCGGCGCCGGCACCCTCGAGCTGGCGGGTGTTAATACCTTTGCGGGCAATCTCAACTTGCTGGCCGGCACCTTGCGCGTCACGGCCGACGCCAACCTCGGCGACGCCGCCAATGATCTGGATTTTGATGGCGGTACCCTGCAGGCAGCGGGCACCTTTACCGCTGATGCCGACCGGGTATTTACCATCGGGGCGGGTGCCGGCACGATCGATGTCATCAGCGGGCAGACGCTCACGTTGGGCACCGCCGGCCAGCTCGCCGGCAGCGGTAGCCTCACCCGCACCGGTCCAGGCACGCTTACCTTTGCAGCCGCCAACATCGGCTACACCGGCGAAACCAATCTCAACGCAGGCGTGACCCGCTTGGAGGCTTTTAATGCACTCGGCACGAGCACCACGGCCACAGTCACCTTGAACAATGGGGCGGAATTGGAGGCGGCCTTCGCCTTCGGCACCAATTTTCAATCCAACCTGGTGATCAACGATGGCATCATCCGCCGCACCGACTCGAGCGGCACCAAAAGCGGGTTTCAAAACAACAATCCGGGATCGAGCCTGACGGTCAACGGCACCGCCCAGATCATTGACGAGGACGGCGTGGGCGGCCCCGGGGGATTCCTCACCCTCGACGGTGTGGTGCAATTGAATACGGGGGCCAGCTTGACCGCCACGGCCGTGAATGCCGACGACGAGATTCGCTTCGGCGGCGGCCAGAACATCACGCTCGCCGCCGGCAGCACCCTGAAGACCGCAGGCGCGGGTCGAGTTTCTTTTGGCAGCGGCTCGGCCCGCACCCTGATCGGCGAGGGCACCACCGCTAGCGAGGCAACCGTCAGTCTCGGTGCGGCCGACCACACCTCCAACGCCGGATCGAGCTTTCAAGTGGATGGCAGCGGGCTGGGCGGACTGCGCTTAGAAGGTGGCCAAACGATCATGGATTCGTTTGTCACGGATACCCGGCTCGCTGCCACGACCGGGACTGGCGGCGCGCTGACGCTTGCCTACACCGACGCCAGCGTCCGCACGCTCGGTGCCGCCGCCAATCTCACCACTGCCTCCGGTGTGCTGCTCGCGCTCGAGACCAACGGCGGCAACCTCACCCTCGGTGCCGGCAGTGGCGACCTCGACAATTGGGGTGGGCTCGTCGTCATGGGTGCCGACACCACGGTCACCTTCGGCGCGGACCAAGTGTTCGACCCCGGCGCGAGCCTGACCCTGGCCGGGGGCACGCTGGTGCTCGACGGCACGACCCAAGCCTTCGACAGCCTCACCATCACGGCCGATTCGGTGATTGATTTCGGCGGTAGCGCGTGGCTTTCGCTCAACAGCCTCAGCATCGCCACCGGGATTACACTCACCATCACCAACTGGGCCGACACGGTCAATTTTCTCTATACGCAGAGCTTCGTCGGCACAATGTTTGATGACCGCGGCGGCGCCGGGGTAAATCAGGTGGTCTTCGATAGCTGGAGTGGCAGCGATACGATCTGGCAGGAATATGACCAGCAGGTCACCCCGGTGCCCGAGCCCGCGACCTACGGGACCATTATGGTCGGGCTTGGCCTACTGATCGGCGTGTGGCGGCGTTGGCGGACGACCCGCCAGTCCTAAATCGGCGGTGACCGGGCCGTGACACAATTGTCACAAGCGGCCTTGCCGTGGGTGCGGGCGCGCCCTAGCTCTTGCGCCGACTCGCATGATCGGCACGACCCTCTCCATCCTCGGCAGCCTCGGCATGTTCCTTTTCGGCATGAAAATCATGTCGGAATCGCTGCAAAAACTTTCCGGTGAACGCCTCCGCGGCATCATGCGGACGATGACGAGTAACCGGTTTGCCGGGATCGGCACTGGCTTTCTGGTCACTTGCATGGTGCAGTCCTCGTCGGCTTCGACGGTGATGATGGTGAGCTTCGTCAACGCCGGTCTACTGACCGTCGTCGAGGCCATCGGCTTGATTATGGGTGCCAATCTCGGCACCACCACGACGTTCTGGCTCGTCTCGATCTTTGGCTTCAAGTTCAGCATCGCCGCGATCGCGCTCCCCATCATGGGCTTGGCGCTGCCCCTGCTCTTCGCCCGCAAGCCCCGGCTGCGCAACGTCGGCGAATTTTGCATGGGGTTCGGCCTGCTGTTCCTCGGGCTCATGTTTCTCAAGGATTCGGTGCCCGACATCAAAAACAATCCCGGGGCGCTGGAATTCATCAGGGACTTCACCGGCTATGGCATGGGTTCGGTGCTTATCTTTTTTGTCTTTGGCACGTTGCTCACGATCCTCGTGCAGTCCTCCTCGGTGGCTGGCGCGATCACGCTGACGATGGCCTACAAGGGCTGGATCGATTACCCCTCGGCCTGTGCCATCATTCTCGGGGAAAATGTTGGCACCACGATCACGGCCAATCTGGCTGCGCTCGGCGGCAACGTGTCGGCGAAGCGGGCGGCCCGGGCGCATTTCGTCTTCAATGTGATTGGCGTGTGCTGGGCGATTGCGCTCTTTGCCCCGTTTACACGGCTCGTGGAATATCTCGTGCCCGGCAATTCGAGTGATCCGCTGAACCTGCCGCTGCATCTGGCCGCCTTCCATTCGCTCTTCAATATCATCAATACGGCGCTCTTGGTCGGCTTTGTCCCTCAACTCGCCCGACTGGCGGAGCGGATGGTGAAGGAGCGGCCCGGCCCCGCGACCGGTCGGGATCACATGGACTACGAGTCTCCACTCATGCCGCAGACTGGTGAACTCAACCTCGCCGAGGCGGAGCGCGGTGTGCAGCGCATGGGCGCGATCACGCGCGACTTGGTCACGGGTTTCAGCGAGCTGTTCGAAAATCCTCCCGCCGATCTGGAGGCGCGCATGGTCAAGCTCAAGGACCTGGAAAAAGAGAGCGACCGCCGGGCGCTTGCCACCACCCAATACTTGCTGCGCTGCGCCGCCGGCGGACTCAGTGAGGAGACGATGGCCCGCGTGACCTCGATGCTCCGCGTGGTGGCCGAACTGGAGGATATTTGTGACTGCGGCTACCGCCTCGTGCTGCTCGCGGAACGCAAGCACCGCAAGCGCCGGCAGCATCCGCCCGAGGTCACCAAGCAAGTGCGCGATTTTTCCCAACTGCTTCTGCAGTTCATGGATTTCTACTCCTCCCGACTCACGAACGGCGTCGTCACTGCGGATATGGAAACCGCCTACCAGTTAGAGAATCTCATCGATGCCTTTCGGAAAAGCCTGCGCAAGGAGTCGGTCCGCCGCATGCGCCTGAGTGGCGACGTCATCAAAGCCGAGATGCTCTATATCGACATGCTCAACAACATGGAGAGCATCGGTAACCACTCGCTCAACGTCCTGCAGGCCCTCCGTCACGAGAGTTGAGCGGGTGGGGGGTGAAGCCTCGGAGCGAACCGGCATACGTTGCCGACCTCGGTCGCTCACCTAGTCATTGTAACGCTCACGGTTCAGAAATAGGAGCCGAAGCTTGGAGTGAAGGTCGCGGATTATTTTCTCCAGCGTATGAAGACAAAGTGGGGCATCTGCAACACCGTGCTGGACACATCCGGCTCAACACCGAACTCATCAAGAAGCCAAAAGATCTTCTCGAATATGTCATCTCCACGAGATGGCGCACCTGATTGAACCGACTCACCGCGATCGTTTCATTTCAATCCTTCAGGAATACCACCCAACATGGCGCAAAGCGCGCGCTGAACTCAACGAGCTTCCGCGCACAGCGGAGGCGTGGAAGGAGCGACACCTGTCGGCGATGCATTTTGTCGGCGAACGTAAGGTCCACCGGTTTAGGGAAGTCGAACAATTTGCTCGCAAACTGGTAAGTTCGTCGTCTGCGGGTCGAAGCGCTTACGCGCTCTGGATGCGAGGGGCTCTTTAACGTCTTGCGAAATATGAGGCATGAGCCGGCCTACTCATGGCTCCGTCGACTAGATGATGGCGCGGGCGGTATGAAAGCTGGTGGGCCCACAGGGATTCGAACCCTGAACCAAAGGATTATGAGTCCTCTGCTCTAACCGTTGAGCTATAGGCCCGTGGACAACGGATGCTGTGATAGAAGGGCCGGTGCGCGAGTCAATTTCCGGCCTGGGTGCGCAGGCGAGCCAGGGCCACCCGGTGGCGGAACAGCGGGGTGCCGTTGTCGGCGACGAGCTCTAGGGTCAACTGCGTCCCGGCGGGATTATCCCAGTCAATGGTCAGGGTGCCGTAGTGGTTGTAGCGCAGCAGCGAGCCGACGCGGTGGCGGTTGATCTCGTTGCGATAATCGATAGGATTGGCCCAGCGGCCTTCCTGCTGGGTGGCGAAGTCGGTCGGTCGAGACTGGGTGAGGGCGGAGGCGGTGAAATCGATCAACGGATAATCGGGAGCCGCCAAATCCGGATGTGGTTCACGCGTCGGATCGAGGAGGCTGAGTTCGCCCAGATGCCGGTCGCCTGAGAGGATGATGACGCCATCCGCACCCGAGTCGCGCAGGAGGCGGAATAGACGCCGACGCTCGTGCGGGAGATTGCCCCATTTTTCCCAATGATGATCGTCGGCGACGACTTGTATTGAGCTAATGAGGATACGCAGGTCGGCCGGCTCGCGGAGCACCTGCTCCAGCCATTGCCACTGGGGCCCACCGAGCAGGGTGGCAGCGGGATTATCGGTCGTGGCGTAGCGCCCGGCGCGGCCCTCGACCCAATCGTTCTCGTTGACCTCGGTCAGCCGGGTGAGGGGCGAGCGGAAGGAGCGCGTGTCGAGAAGGATGACCTGCACCGTGCGGCCGGGCGGACCGAAGCGCAGCGTGCGATAAATTCCGGACAACGCGCGCTGCGGACTGTCGGTGGGTTCATCGTAAAAATCCCAGAAATGCCGCTGGGCTTCCTCGCGGCCGATCCACTCGGCGCCGCCATCGTTGTCGCCATAGTCGTGATCATCCCACGTGCCGGTAATGAACGCAGTCTCACGGAGCGCAGCGTAGCCCGGCACGGCGTGCTGCTGGGCATATAGTTCCGGCAGGCGATCAAGCACGATGCGCGCGCGTTCCTCGGCGGTTTCGGCCTTGGGGCGTGGTGAATCGGCATAGACCGTGTCGCCCAGCCAGATCCACAGGTCCGGGGCATAGGCGTTGACGTGATCCCAGAACGGCTGCGGCTTTTCTGTGGTGGCGCAGGAGCCGAAGGCGAGGCGGTTCACGATCCGGTCGGGATGGGCTTCTTGGCGTGCCGAGGAGGTGCTGATCGTGAGCCACGCGCTACCGATCAGGAAACAGAGTATGCGAAGTGTAGTAAGCATGCAGAGGAAGGCCGCAGTCATCTTCACTGGTGATCGCGTTGGGGCCAAGCGCAAGCGCATGTGATGGGCACGGCGAGCAGGGGACAGGGTAACTTGCGCAGGACACGTTCGGTTATGCTGCCGCGCAGGGCATCGAGAAAACCGTGGTGGCCGGCGGTGCCCATGACAACGAGATCGGCAGAGGTTGCTTTCGCCGCCGCTAGAATCTGTTCAACGGGATCACCCGGCCAAGCCAGTCGGGTGAAGGTAAGGGCGGTATGCTGGGTGGGAATTTCAACGGCGGGCATGTCCGCCTCGGTGCCGGCGTGGAATAGAGTGAGGGTTGCCTCGAGCTGCCCGCAGGCTTTGAGCAAGTGCACCATGGCCTGGATGGACGGTGCTGGTGCCGGGTGGTTGCAGATCGGGATAAGAATCCGTCGCAATGACGGGGTGCCGGTGCGACTGTCCACAAATCCGCCGAGCCCGTTGGGGATAAACAGAGTCATGGCATGGGCGCCGCGTGCGATGGGTTCGGCCACAGGCCGACCCAGCCAGCGAGCCCGGCCTTCGTGCTGGTGGGTGGACAACACGATGAGGTCGGCGGGATGGCGTCCGAGAAAGTGCAGCGCGACCTTCACGGGATCGCCTTCGCGGCCCAGCACTTTTTCCGCGGTGATGCCCAGGCCAGCGACGGCACTCTCAGCGCTACCTTCCGGTAGGCGGCCCCAGCGCTCCAACTGCGTCCGCACACCGGAAAATCCGCCGGTATCCTCCGATACAGCGCCGGCCACATGCATGAGGGTGAGTCGGCCCTTGAGTGCAAGGGACAGGCTGAGCGCGTGCTGGAAAGCGGTGTGGCTCACGACGGAAAAATCAGTGGGGCAAAATATGTGCGTCATGACCTCGAGGATTTGAGGGATCATGCGATGATAATCAACCGGTGGTTCACCAAGGGGGACTCGCTCACCCTACCTCGTTCGCGGCGATCAGGCTAAATTTCTTCGGAATACTGATCTGGTTTACAGGCAGAGTGGCTGGGTTGCGGATAACCCCGATATCGTCGGCGTGGCCGGGCGAGTTAACGGCCCAACTAGGGGTGAGCTATGCAGGCTAATGAGTGCAACAGTGCCGAAGGGCGCTCAAGGAGAGGCGGAGGATTTTCAGGTGGTGCCGCCGGGGATGATTCGCAGGTGCGGCTGACGGCTTACTGCGAGCAAATTTTTCATCGCGGCTATGAACCTTATCGATAACGATATCACCACATGGGTTCCCCTCGGGTTCTTCTCACCACTACTTCCTTTCAAGACACGCCGGGGGTGCACCACGCCATGCTCGCGGCCGCCGGCTTTGATCTCGTGCGTGAGCGGGGCCCGCTCTCCGAGGCCCGCATGCTCGAGCTGGCCGGGCAGTTCGACGCCTACCTCTGTGGCGACGATGCGTTGACGCGCACGGTCATCGACAGATCGCGGCCGCGCCTGAAGGTTATCTCCAAATACGGCATCGGGCTCGACAAGATCGACCTTCAGGCCGCCACCGATCTCAAGGTGCCCGTGCTCTTCACGCCCGGCGTCAACCACACTACCGTCGCAGAGCACACCTTCGCGTTGCTGTTGGCCGCAATGCGCAATCTCGTGGTTGAGGCAAATCATGTCGCCGCTGGTCGCTGGACCCGTCTCACGGGCCACGAAATCTGCGGCAAGACCCTTGCCATTGTCGGGTTCGGTCGCATCGGCAAAGAAGTGGCGATCCGGGCTCGCGCCTTCGGACTCCGGGTCATCGGCTACGGCAATTACTGGGATGAGGACTTCGCCCGCTGGCACGAGATTGAGCGGGTCGAGGCTTTTGATGATGTCCTGCGTCGCGCTGATATCATTTCGCTCCACACCAAGCTCACGCCCGCCACCAAGGGACTCATCAACGCGAAGAATTTTCCGCTTATCAAAAAAGGCACGGTCATCGTCAACACCGGGCGTGGCGAACTGGTGGACCTCGCGGCGTTGGTCGCGGCATTGAAATCCCAACAGCTGCTCGCCTATGCCGCTGACGTGCTCGATCAGGAACCACCAGCGTCCGACCACCCGCTGCTCGGCCTGCCCAACGTCATCCTCACCCCGCATATCGGCTCGCGCACTCACGAGAGTGTGCAGCGCCAAGCGAGCTGCGCGGTGGAAAATCTCACGCGCTTCCTCGCTGGTAAGGAACCGATCGCTCAAGCGAATCCGGGGGTTTGACCAACCCAATCCTTCTCACAGGAAATAACGAAGCAAACGGGGTTACCAACCTTCACTAATCTCTGTTCCCTCCTGAAAAACAAACCATGGCTGAGCAATTCCACATCGTCCCCGAATCGCAGCACAACGCGCTCATCGCCGCCGCCTACCGCCGCCGCGGCTATCAGGCGGACGAAGCCGAGGAGGGTGCCCGCTTCTGCGCCGAGGCCTCGCGTCACGGCATCCGCACCCACAACGGCCTGAAGGCGCTCCACCTCGACCACGTGCTGGGCTCCGGATCGCAGGGCTGTGTGCCCGGTGCGCAGATCGAGGAAATACCTACGCGTTTTGCCGCCACCAAAATCTGGAACGCCAATAAAAAACTCGGCCAGGCCACTGCCTACCGCGCAATGGCCGAGGCTATCCGGCTGGCCGACCAGTATGGCGTCGGCACCGTTTCGGTGGACAATGCCTTCCACTACCTCTGGGGTGGCGGCTACGTGATGGACGCCGCGAAAAAAGGTTACATCGCCTACACCAACTGCACTGCGGCTCTGGCCGAGGTTGTCCCGTTCGGCGGCAAGTTTCCCACCCTCGGCACTAATCCGCACTCGTGGGGCTTTCCGACAACCGCGGCGATTGGCTATCCCATCGTGATCGACTGGGCCACCTCGGTGATCGCTATGGGCCGCGTGCAGCAACTCAAGCGCGAGGGCAAACCCCTGCCGCCGCTGGCTGCCGTGGATAAGGACGGACAAGCCACCACCGATCCCGCCGCCGTCGCCGCACTCCTGCCTTTCGGCGCGCACAAGGGCTACGGCCTCGCGCTCATCAACGAGCTCGTCGCCGGTTTCATTGGCGGCTCCCTGCCCACGCTGCGCAACCGCTGGGGCCAAGCGGCCGGCGACAAGGCCACCTGCACCTTTTTCTTCCAAGTCATCCACCCCGAGGCGATCAGCGGCGGCGCCTTCGCCCGCGGCCGCAGTCAGGCGGAAAACGTGCAGGCGGTGCTCGCCGATGTGCTCGGCCACGGTAACGAAGATTGCCTGCTCCCGGGACAGCTCGAGGCCGGGTGGGCCAAAAAAACCGCTATAGCGGGCGGACTGCTGTTTAGCGCGGCCGAAATCGAGGGCTTCAATGAAGTCGCTGAGGAATGCAGCCAGCGGCGCTGGAACCCCGCCGAATTCAAAACCTTTAACCTATGAGCGCTTACCTCGATCAGCTCTTCAGCCTGCAGGGCAAAGTGGCCGTCGTCATCGGCGGCACCGGCGAACTCTGTGGCTCGATGGCCGAGGGCCTCGCGGGCGCCGGCGCCGAGGTCGTGATCGTGGGCCGCAACGTCGAGAAGGCCGAGGTCCGTCTCGCGAAGATCGCCGCTGCGGGCGGCAAGGCCTGGTTTCACAGCGCCGAGGCCACCAGCAAGGCGGAGCTAGAGGGCCTGCGTGGCGCCGTGCTCCAGCGCAGCGGCCGCGTGGACATCCTGATCAACGGCGCGGGCATCAACTCCGCCACACCCTTTTTCGACATCACCGAGGAGGAGTTCGACCGCATCGTGCGCGTGAATCTCAAGGGCGTCTTCCTCGGCTGCCAAGTTTTCGGCAAGTATCTGGTCGAGCGCGGGCAGGGTGGTTCCATCATCAACCTCGGCTCCATGTCGGGCGTCGTGCCGCTGTCGCGCGTGTTCACCTACTCGGCCACCAAGGGCGCCGTGCACAACCTCTCCCTCAACCTCGCCCGCGAATGGGCGCCGCACAGGGTGCGCGTCAATCTCCTCGTGCCCGGCTTCTTCCCCGCCGAGCAGAACAAGAAGGTCCTCACGCCCGACCGCGTCACCGCCATCATGGGCCACACCCCGATGAAACGTTTCGGCGAGGCCCGCGAACTCATCGGCGCCACGCTCCTGCTCGCCGCCGACGCCGCCGGCTCTTTCATCACCGGCGAGGAACTCATCGTCGACGGCGGCTACCATGCGATGACGATCTGAGGCGTTTCTGCTTTTGGAGGGCTCGCGTCCCTGCGAGCCGGCCCGGAGTGACCCGGGCTCTCCGCCCAAGCTCCTCTTTCCCATGTCCGCCATCAACGAATTCCTCCTCTCGAACAACCTGCGCATCGCGCAGAATCCCTGCGTCTCGCCCGACTTCTGTCTCGACTGGCCGTCGCTGCAAAAGGCCTTTGCTGATCCGGCCGCGACCGGGCTCACCTTTTATCCCAAGTCCACCTTCGTGACTGCGGCCGGGACCTGGACCTTGGTGGAACAGACGGCGACCGGCGATTGCGCCTGGCGCTTGGAATCCAAGACTCTCAGCGACCCGAGCCAGGTGCTGACGGAGGGCATCCTCACTAAACCCGGCCGCGCGGCGTTTCCGGCCTCATTCGCCAATCTGCTCACCTTGAAAAATCTCATTCAGGAACACGATGCCGGCTCGACGATCTTCCCGGCGGCCGGCGCGCAGCTCGGCCGCAGCACGCTGGGTGTCGGCGCGCGCTTCACGACCCTGCACTGGCCGGCGGTGGAGTGGGTGATGAGCGCCCTCGAGCTCGGCCTCACCGCCAATCAGAATTCCATCCCGCGCGAACTCGTTTACGATGTCGACGCCATGCTCGGCAACCGCCTCGACACGGTGCCGTTCCCATTCATCGGCGCCAACGTCCCCGAGGGCCACCAGGGCCAGAGCGTCGAGGGCATGAGCCACGGCTGCATACTGTCGAAGCTGAAGACCGGCTTCCATCGCCGCAAGATCGTCTGGTCGTTCAACGCCGATCACCAGCCGATCGGCGGCAAGTTCGACATCCGCGAGGACGCCCTCGTCAAGGGCTGCCTGCTCGCCAGCTACATCACCTTCGACCTCTCGCCCGAGCTCGCGCTTAACCACCCGGCGGATCTCGCCGACATCCCCGCCGAGGTTGTGGGTGTCGTCCGGGCTCGTGTAGGGGCGTCGTTTGACGACGCCCAAGGGCGCGCACAAGGCGCGCCCCTACCGGAAGAGGAATTCACCAAACTGCTCCGTTCGGTCTGGCCGGCCCTGCTCAAGATGAAGCACCGCGACGAGAAGTATGCCGCCGCCCGTGCCGCCGCGTTCACCACGTCCGTCGGCCGCACCTATCTCCGCGAGCTCTCCATCGACGAGCTGCCTGGCCTCACCACGCCCGCGACCACCGCCATCATGCTCGCGCTCTGCGAGGCCCTTGGCATGCCGGTCCAGTTCGTGGCCCCCGCGTTCGGCTTCCAGAAGAATACGCCGTATCCCGATAATACCGCCCTGCGCGCGCTGATCCAAAAGCAATGGGACGTCTGCGCGAAGTTTGGCGTCAGCATCGGTTTCCATTCGGGCTCGGGCAAGTCCGCCGAGAACTACCAAGTCATGGGCGCGGTCACGAGCGGCGCGCTTGAGATCAAGACCAGTGGCCGCTATACCTACGAGATGGGCGTGGCGATTTCTCAATCACAGAATCCTGACGACGCCGCCCTTTGGCGCGATTGGTATCAGTTCACCGTGGACATGGCCGTCGCCGGCGCCTTCAGCACCGACGCCACCGAGCAGAAGATGGCGCGCAGCTTCGTGGTAACCTCGCTCGCCGCCGTGGGCCGGTCCGTTGACATCTTCGCCTCACCCGTGATCTGCCGGGCCGCCCTTGAGGCACTGCCGCCGTCAGCCGAGCACATGATCTTCTTCGAATACAACTTCCTCTACGTGCTCGCCGCCCGCGGCAAGCCGGAGAAGTCCGCCCTTGGTGACCACACCGCCACCGGCTATGCCCAGCGCGCCCGTTTCTACGCCGTCAGCGCCGAGACCCGCCTGCGCTTCTCTAAGCGCATCGCGGCCTACCTGATCTTTCTCGCTGAGCACACCGGCTTGGCTACTCAAGAGCGTTGCGCGGCGACGCGTAAGTTACTAGAGAGCTACACCACACTCGAGGCCATGTTCGGCGACATTAGCCGTTAATGATTCTGATTAATATGGAACTCATAAAATCAGGAATACAGGCTCGGTGTGCGTTCGTTCAGGGTTTCGCTGCCTGACTTCCAAATTTTCATATGGCAGCCCCTTTCACCATGTCCCGCCTCTTCATTCACGACGACTTTCTCCTGCAGACCGACGCCGCTCGCGACCTTTACCACAACTTCGCCAAGGCCGAGCCGATTTACGATTATCACTGTCATCTGTCGCCGCAGCAGATCCTCGAGAACAAGACTTTTGCCGACCTCAGCGAGATCTGGCTGGGTGGAGACCACTACAAGTGGCGCGCCATGCGAGCCAACGGTGTAAACGAACGGTTCTGCACCGGCAACGCCACCCCGCGCGAAAAATTTAATGCTTGGTGCGCGACCGTGCCGCATACCCTGCGCAACCCGCTCTACCACTGGTCACACCTCGAACTCGCCCGCTACTTCGGTATCACCGATATCATCAATCCGGCTTCGGCCGATAAAATCTGGCAGCAGGCCAACGAGAAACTGGCCGGCTTGCGCGTGCACGACATCCTCGCCGCAAATAGGGTCGCCGTTATCTGCACGACCGACGACCCCACCGACTCGCTCGCCCATCACGAGCAGATCAACCGCTCGGACATTCAGACCCGCGTTTATCCGACCTTCCGTCCCGACAAGGCCTTCCTCGTGGACCAGCCCGCTGCCTATAACGCTTGGCTCGAGAAGCTCGGCGGGGTTGCCGGCGTCAGCGTGAAATCCTTTGAAGACTTCCTCGCCGCTCTCGAGAAACGCCATGCCGATTTCCACGCCGTCGGTGGCCGCCTCTCTGACCACGGCATGCAGCGCTGTTACGCCGAACCCTGCACGACCGCTGAGGCCAAGGCGATCTTCGACGCGGCGCGCGCCGGCCGCGCGGCCCAAGCGACAGATTTGGCCAAGTTCACTTCATTCTTGATGATTGAGCTCGGTCGCTGGGATGCAAGGCGCGGCTGGACCAAGCAGCTCCACCTCGGCGCGCTGCGCAACACCAACACTCGCCTGCTCAGTAAGCTCGGCACGGACGCCGGCTTCGACTCGATCGGCGACTTTTCGCAGGTCCGCGCGCTCAGCACCTACCTCAACGCGCTCGATATGACCGGCGAGTTACCGCGCACCGTGCTCTACAACCTTAACCCGGCCGATAACTACGCTTTCGCGACGATGATCGGCAACTTCCAGGATGGCTCTGTCCCGGGTAAAATGCAGTTCGGTTCCGGCTGGTGGTTCCTCGACCAGAAGGAGGCGATGGAGTGGCAGCTCAACGCGCTCTCCAACCTCGGCCTGCTCAGCCGCTTTGTCGGCATGCTCACGGATTCGCGTAGCTTCCTCAGCTATCCGCGTCACGAGTATTTCCGCCGCACACTGTGCAACTTGCTCGGCACCGACATGGAGCGCGGCGAGATCCCGGCCGATCGCGTGCTCGTCGGCGGGATGGTGAAGGCCATTTGCTTCACTAACGCCCGCGATTATTTCCGTCTCGAACTCGCCCCGGCCTATGCCAGTTGACTCGTTCCGGTGATTTCAGTTGGTGGGCAACCCAAACTTCCCCAAAAACTCCCGCACGTCATCCGGCACGGCTTCACTCAGGTGAGGCAACACCCAGTGAAAGAGTTGGCGGACTTCTGCATTTTCCTCGCCGGAGCGTTTCAAGGTCGGCCCGCGGTAGCTAAGTTTGTGTTCGGCGGTTGGTTCCTCACAGGTGAAGATATCGAGCGCCGGTGGGATGGGGCCGCTGCGCACGAAATAGTCATGCATACGAAACTCAAACCCCTCAATGGCTTGGCCGGCAAAATTTCGCCAGACCATCAATTGGGTGTCGCCTGAGCCGTGATAGGAGATGGTGATCATCCCGCGCTCTTTTTCCCGCACGAGTTTGGAATCACCGGCCTTGAGGCTGGATCCGATGGCCACCGGTTCGAGCACTTGTAGGTAGCTTTTCTTGGTGTCAAAATCGGCGAACTTGAGTTCCAGACCAAACCCCACGCAATTCGCGCCCGGTTGAGTATGGGCCACCTGAACATCGATGACGAGGGTGTGAGCCTCGAGGGCGATTTCGAGCTGAGCAGGCGTGCCACGTGCGGTCGATTCTATGTCCGGCACTTCGATGCTGACACCGGTGCCGGAGAGATTGGCAAGCCTCGCCGGATACCGGCGGCCTGCGATCAGCAGGTGGGCGCGCAAGGGTGAACTAGGTGCCACCGGATACCGCTGCGCATGCCGCTGCTCGCTTTTGGCGGCGGTCTCTTGGTTGAAATTTAGGATGCGTTTGAAGAACAGCACGCATGGCAGATTGCAGTTTGCACTTCACCGCTCAAGCCAGCACCCGAGTGGCGCGCTAAAATTCCGTCAAAGCTGAACTACAGACATTCAATTGCAGTGTCTGGGATGAATCCGCGCTGGTATCTGAGACTAATTCCACTCAACGTGGCCAAATCAGCATTTCGACGCACTTTACACCCGGTATGACCGACGCTTCAGCTCCTCATTATTGGAATACCCGTTACGAATCCGGGCAGACCCCTTGGGATTTCGGGGCGGTGCCCACCGCCTTACGGGAATACCTGCGTAAGCACCCCAAAGGTGGCCGGGCACTCATCCCTGGCTGTGGCGCGGGTCACGAGTTGCAGGCATTTGCGGCGGCAGACTACGAGGTGACGGCCGTTGATTTTTCTGCGGCGGCGGTGGCCCAGGCCAAGGCCAAGGCCGGACCCGACTTAGCCGGCCACATCTTGGAGGGCGACTTTTTCAAATATGATTTTCCGCTGGGCTCCTTCGACCTGATTTACGAGCGGACTTTCTTTTGCGCGATCCCGCCGGAGATGCGGCCGGCTTATCGCGACCGAGTGGCCCGATTGCTCAAACCTGGCGGGGCCTTCATCGGTTATTTTTATTACCAGAAGACCGACCCGAAAGAAGGTCCGCCCCATGGTCTGGCTTGGGGTGAAAGCGATCTGCTCTTTGCGCGGCATTTCCTCCTGCTGCGTGACGTCCCGTCGCCGGACTCATTGCCTGTATTTGCCGGTCGCGAACGCTGGCACGAGAGCCGGCGGACACCCCAACCGGTGAGCTGATGCTGCAGCTTGGCGGCGAGCTTAAGGCATTTTTGATTTAGGCGCACTCACGATTCACACACAGGCAAGCTGCTTGCGGGCGCGGTGGGGGCGCGTGTAATCGCGTAGACCGCCTGGCCCTAATCAGCCGGTGTCAGCCTAGATCGTAAAGGCTCGAAAATCCCTGCTTAGGTAGTCATTCCGGCGTTTTTGTTTCACAAAACTACCCGGTCGTACATCCGTCTAAATGTGACTCTGTCCAAACTCTCCATTGTCGCCCTCGAAGAGCACCTGACTTCGCTACGGGCCTGTCGGCGCTGTCCCAAGATGCACCGACCGGTAGTGGCAGGCCGGCCAGTGGCGAGCCGGGTTATTCTCGTTGGACAGGCGCCGGGCGACAAGGAGCCGAAGCTCGGCCGACCCTTCGCGTGGACCGCCGGCAAAACGCTTTTCACATGGTTTCAGGCCGCGCTTGGTTGGACCGAGGACGAAGTGCGCGACCGCATCTACTTCGCGGCGGTCTGTCGTTGTTTTCCCGGCAAGCGGCCGGAGGGCGGTGACCGGGTGCCGGCGCCGGATGAAATCACTAACTGCTCAGGCTGGCTCAAGCGCGAATTCGCCTTGCTGCAACCCGCGTTGGTGCTGCCCGTGGGCAAACTCGCCATCAGCCAGTTCATGCCGTCGGCCCCACTGAACCACACAATCGGCCGGTCGTTCCCCCTCACTTATTGCGGGCTGGCCGTGGATTGTATTCCGCTGCCACACCCATCAGGGGCCTCGCCTTGGCATAGGATGGAGCCGGGAAAAACGCTGCTGCGCCAAGCGATGGAGCTGGTTGCCGTCCACCCCGCTCTTAGAAAATCCGTGCCATCTGTTCCGCCCTTGTTCTAATCTGGGTCCATGCTTCGCCGTAGTCTCCTCCTCGTCTTTACTTTAATGCTGCCGCTTGCACTGCATGGTCAGCGCGAAAAACTGCCGCCGGCTGACCTCGAATGGGTTGAAAAGAATTTTCCCCAAGCGATCAAGACGTCCACCGGCCTCCGCTATGTCGTGACGGAGTCCGGAACGGGCGAGACCGCCAAACGCGGACAGATGGTTTCGATGCTCTACGTCGGCCGGCTGGTGAATGGTGATATTTTCGACCAGCGCGGAGATCCGCAAAAGCCACTCACCTTTCGATTAGGCCGTCAGCAGGTCATCGCAGGCTGGGATCAGGTTATTCCCCTGATGCGACCGGGCGATAAATGGCTCGTAATTATTCCACCGGAAATGGCCTATGGTTCGCGCGGCCAGCCGCCGCACATTCCCCGCAGCGCCACCCTTGTTTTCATGATGGAGCTACTGGTGGCACGGGACGAATGACCGAGCTGGTGCGCGGCCGCTGTCGCCACAGGGCTTCGGCCGTGTAGAGGATCAGGCCAACCCAAATCAGGGCGTAAGACTGGGCGCGGGCGCGATCGAAGGCCTCGCGGAAAAACCAAATGCCGAGCGCAAATTGCACGATGGGAGCGGCGTATTGCAGCAGCCCTAGGGTTGTCAGTTGCAGCCGACGTGCCCCGTAGGCGAAGAGGAGGAGCGGCACAGCGGTGACCACCCCTGCACAGAGGATGAGACCTTGGATGACGGCCGGAGCGTGACCCAACGCACCGGTGCCAGCCTGCGCCCGCCATAGCAACAACCCGGCCGCGAGGGGTGCCAGCAAGAGCGTCTCGACCGTCAAGCCCGCCAAGGGTCCCAACGGCGAACGCTTGCGGAACAGGCCGTAGGTGCCGAAAGAGGCGGCCAAGGCCAGCGCGATCCAAGGCAACCGGCCGAGCTGCACCAGTTGCACCGCCACTCCAGCGGCGGCGAGAGTGATGGCCAGCCATTGCGCGGGCCGTAGATGTTCACGCAAAACCAGCCGGCCCAAGGCGACATTGACCAATGGCACAAGAAAGTAACCGAGGCTGGCCTCAATGACGTGACCGGCATTTACTGCCCAAACGTAAACCAGCCAGTTGGTCGTCAGCAGGGCCCCGCTAATGAAGTTCAAGCCGATTGACCGCCACGTGCGTAGCACCACAAACACTTCCCGAAAGCCACCTAGCCACCACAGCAGGGGCGCGGTGAAAACCAAGGACCACACCACGCGGTGGGCGACGAGTTCGTGGGCATCAACGGCTGCGAGGGGTCGCCAATAAATGGGCACGAGACCCCACAACAGGTAGCAACTCAGGGCGGCCACCACCGCCCTCCCTGGGGCGGTAGTGCCGCTGGGGGTCATTGTTTCGCCGCGCCGGTGAAGCCGTAGTTCAGCCGGAACTCCTCGATCGCCTGTGACCGGGCCAGATTGGGCGACACGCCACGATTCATCAACTCGGCGGCTCGCTGCTCAATCCAGCGCTGGCGGAAACCTTCCTCCACCTCGGCCACCACGGCTTTGTTATTCTTGGCCCGGTTTTCCTTGCGCCAGCTTTGGCAGCCAACGAGGGCAAGGGTGGTCAAGGCCAGAGTGAGAATCAGGATGCGTTTGGTAGCGGGCATGGTGAGGGTGATTGAAAATGTTCAGCCCCAGACCGCGAGCGAATCTTTTTGGTTTCATGCGTCCGCGAAATCGCCCTTACTGGGGTCATGAGTGAAGAGTCTCCGTCGCCGCTGAGCCTGAAACCCCGTCTGCGTCCCGCGGGGGAGGAGGCTCCGCCCCCCCCGGCAACTCCGCCGCCAAACCCCGCCCCGGCGGTTTCGGAAACCGCGACGCCCGAGGCCTCTCGCCTGCGGCTCAAGCCCAGACTCACCGCCGAACCTGCTGCGCAGCCAGCAGAGGCATCCGCGGCTGAACCACTACCTGCGGCGCTGCCCGAAAGCGCCCCCCCTCCAGAAAAGCCCCGCCTTAAGCCCCGGCTCAACACCGAGCCTGCCGCCGAAGTGCAACCTACGGCAATGGATACCGAGACTTCGACTCCGGCAGCAGTGACTCCTGCTCCGGCCGAACCCCCGCTAAGCGCGCCGGTTGCTTCCCTGCCGCCCTCACAAGAACTCGCAGCCGAGGAGGCACCCAGATTTAAACTTAAGCCCAAGACGGCCGGCACAGCGTCACCGATTCCGCCACCCGCATCCGGTGTGCCCGGCGCCGTGTCCCCCGCTGACCTGGTGCCTCCGCCGCCAGTCTCAGTGGAAGTGCCCCCGCCCCCACCAGCGGCAGTCAATCTCCCGCCACCCCCTGCTGTCACGCTGAAGAAAAGACTCATGGTCGTCGGTGGATTGGTCGCTTTGTTTGTGGTCGCAGGCGGGGGGTATTACGGCTGGCAGATGTATAGTGCCCAAACATCAGCCCCGATCCCTCCGGTCATGAAAACGCCCCCGCCAGCCCCCGCCGCCAAGCCGCCGGGGATCACTCCTTCGGAGACCTTGAATAAAATCGCGGCGATGCCCGGGGCGGCCATCAGCAAGGCGCAGGACGCCATCGCGGGCCGCCGCGATCGCGAGCAAGAACGAATTGATGCCGCCAGCACGGGGGCAGATATCCCCGAGGGTCGCTTTCTTGAGACCCCGCTGCCCGGCCAACTTGGCGAGAAGGAGCCTGAGCCGACGACGCAGGTGACGGGCGCTCAGGCGCAGATTGCCCCGGGGGTGCGGGCCACGACCTGGGCTTCGTCCACGGAGATCACTGCGACCGCCCAGGCCAGCCAAGAGTTTCGCAATTACGTGGCCAGTTTGACCATTAGCGGGATTTTTTGGGGCACACCGACTCGCGTGTTGATCAGCGGCCGCACCTACCGTGCTGGCCAAACCATAGATCAGGCGCAAGGGATTATCTTTGTGGAAGCGGACAACACCACCAAGACACTGACCTTCCGCGACCGCAACGGCGCCACCGTTACGCGCAAGTAAGCTGCGGCTGCAGGCACCGGTCCGCAGCCGACAAAGGCACCGTTGACTCAAACCTGATCGGGCTGTCCGGCGGTAATGAACAACGCTGCGCACCGTGGCGCGCGGGCGAGCATGATTTAAGAACGCGTGGCTGGTCGGCAGTGAGCGCCGGGAAAAAGCGTGGGGGGACAGGCGGAGTCCTGCGCGGTGAAAACTCGGTTAGCCACCGGCAACCGCATCACGGATACTCCGCAAAAGCACGGGATCAGTGACAATGCCGAGCACGCCGTTTACGACGAATTGGATGCCGATGCAAAGGATGAGGAAGCCCATGACTTTGGTGAGGGCGTTCATGCCGGTTAGGCCGATGACCAGAACGATTTTGCCCGAAACCCTCAGGGTTGAGTAGATGATGGCGGCGACGACGAGGATTCCGATGATGATGGCGATGTAGTCTGTCCAATCCTGCGCGAGCGAGGTGAAGCCCAAGGTTACCGCGATGGCGCCGGGGCCGCTGAGCATGGGCATGGCCAGCGGCGAGAAGGCGATGTCGCGCTTGGCGCGGGCCGCCTCGGTTGCCTTGTCATCTTGGACGGGGTCGCGTGGCGGGGCCAGCAGCATGCCGGAACCGATGCCGGCGACGAGCAGACCGCCGGCGATGCGCAGACCGGGGATCGAGATGCCAAAAAAGCCCATGATAAATGAGCCGCCAATGAGAAAGCCCACGAGAATGACCACCATGTAGATGCAGGCCATGCGCAGCTGTTGGTTACGGCGGGCGGGTGTGTCGCCCTCGGTGATGGCGAGAAAAGTCGGGGCGGCGGCGAGCGGGTTGATAAGGGGCAGCAGCGCGATGACGGTGCCGAGGATCAGTTCCCAAAAATTACTGGCGAGATTCATGGACGGTGAGGAAGCAGATTGTTCACCAAACGTCCACCGGCCCCTTGGGCACAGGAATGGCACTGCGGTGCAGGCCGGCCGCCTCATCCGGTCCGTCGCGCATGAAGGAGGCGACCATCGGTTCCAGCGCGAAGCGCGGTAGTAGTTCGCCCTGCTCATCACAGAATTGGGTGCGCCACGCAACATACTCCGCGAGCGCGGCGTCAAAGTCGGCCTGGGAGGTGATGGTGATGATGCGTTGCTTGAAGGGTTTCGAGGGGCCGAAACGTTTCGCATACCATGGCGCGACCTTCCGGAAAAGCCGCGCGCCGTGTTCCTCGCCATAAAATTCACAGTAGCGCGCGAAGTGTCGACGCATGACCCGCACGCGTTCGGCAAATGCCGGTTCCGGCAGGAGCTCCCCTGTGGCGAGATAATGCGCCGTGCGGCGAAAAATCCATGGATCGTAAAACGCCCCGCGCCCGATGCTGACGCCCGCGCAGCCGGTCTCGTCGAGCAGGTGGCTGGCCGCCGCGGGCGTGGTGACGTCGCCGTTGCCGATCACGGGGATGTGCCGCACCGCCTGCACGACGGCACGGATGCCGGCGAGGTTGACCGTGCCGCTGAACCCCTGCGCGCGCGTGCGACCATGCACGAAGATGGCGGCGACACCGACATCTTCCAGCACGCGGGCGAGATCAGGCGCGGTGAGATTATCGTCATCCCACCCGAGCCGCATTTTCGCGGTGACGGGGATTTTCACCGCCGCGATCATGCCGCGCACCAGCGCTGCGGTCTTGTCGAGTTCGGTCATCATCGCGGAGCCGCCGCCGATCTTGACGACTTTCTTCACTGGGCAGCCCATGTTGATGTCCACCGATTGCGCGCCCATGGCCTCGCACATGACGGCGGCGTCGCGCATTTCCTCCGGCACGCTGCCGAAGAGCTGGATGGCGAGCGGCCGATCCGCGGGCGAGGACTCGACGAGCTTGAGCGCCGTGCGGTTGCGCTCGAGCAGCGAGCGGGCATTGACGAGATCGGTGGTGGCCCAATCGAGACCGCCGAGTTCGCGTAAGGTCACGCGAAAGGGCAGGTTGGTGTAACCCGCCAGTGGCGAGAGAAACAGGTTGCCGGAGAGCGTGTATGGGCCGAGGCGCATGGTTCAACGCCCGGCGCCGGGCGGGCGTCGGAAGCGGAAGAGGCCGATGAACACCAAGCCGATGACGAGGAGGAACTGGCCGACGATCAGCGGCATGAGTTCGATTTCCAACCGACCGCCGGAGAGATTGGCCCGATGCACATGATGGAACATGAACATGAAAAAACCGAGGGTGGCGCAGCCGATCAGGTAGAGCAGCCTTGCGACCGCCTGCAGGGATCCGGCGCGCCGTTCCGGGGCGAGCCAATATTCTCGGTGCGGCACGTTGATGAAGTGTGCGGGCAGTCGGCCGATGCAGCGGGCCAGGCCGGCGAAGACCGCGGCGATGAAAAGAATTAGCCCGACTTGAAAGGCGGCATGGGTGTGGCGGCTCATCCAAGCGTCGGGCTCACCGCGGGTGTTGAAGTGAGTGGCCACCTGTGCCGGCAGCGTAGCATGGTGACGGGCCGCCTGCACCAAGGCGAGGGCCAGTGTGAAGAACAGGAGGAACTGCAGGACGCGTGACATGACCCCACAGTGGTGAAATTTTAGCGGGCCGCCACTGCGGTTTTCATTCGACGCAACGCCTTGGTCAGGGTGGCGCGGGGACAGCCGAAGTTGAGTCGGACATGCGTGCCCTTGGGTGAGCCGAAGAACGCGCCGTCGCTGAGGCCAACCCCATGCTTTTCAAAATGCGCGACGGGATCGGCGAGACCCAGGGCGGAGACGTTGAGCCAGGCGAGATAAGTCGCCTCAATCGGGGCCTCAAGCACGACGCCGGGGAGTTCGCGGGCGACAAAGTCTGACAGATAATCGCGGTTGCCGCGCAGGTAGGCGAGCAGCGCCTGCCGCCACGGCTCGCAATCGCGATAGGCAGCCTCGCAGGCGGTGAAGCCGAGCGCGGTCACCTCGGCAACAATCCCAGCGGTGGCGCGGACGAATTGTTCACGCAACGAATGGTCGGGGATGATGGCGAGGGAGGTGCCGAGACCGGGGACGTTATAGGTCTTACTCGGGGCCATGAGCGTGACCGTGCGGCGTGCGATTTCCTCACCCAGCAAGGCGGTGGGCACGTGCGGCAGAGCCGGATCCAGAATGAGGTCGCAGTGGATTTCGTCGCTGCAAAGCACGAGATTGTGGCGCACGCAGAACTCACCGAGCCGCACCAGTTCCTCGCGCCGCCACACCCGGGCGAGCGGGTTGTGCGGGTTGCACAGGTAGAAAATTCTGGTCCGGGGGGTGACGGCACGTTCGAGCGACTCCCAATCAATCACCCAATGCCCGTCCTGCAGCCCAAAGGCGACGCTTGTGGAAATGCGGCCGCTATTTTTCGGCGCACTTATGAAAGGCGGGTAAACTGGGGTCAGTGTAAGGACTTCGTCGCCAGGTTCTGCGAAAGCTTGGGCGGTTACGTTCAGGCCGACGACGAGGCCGGGTAGCCACACGATCCACGCCGGATCGATTTTCCAACCACAGCGCTGGGCCAGCGCCGCCTCCACGGCATCCACGGTGGACTTCACCGGCCGGGCATAGCCGAAGATGCCGTGATCGACGCGAGCGTGCAGGGCCTGCAGGATGGCGGGGGCTGCGGCGAAATCCATATCGGCTACCCACAGGGGCAGCACATCGCGGCCAGCATATTTCTGCCACTTTTGTGAGTCGGTGCCTTGGCGGACGGGAACGGTATCGAAATCAAAACTCATGGGCGAAGAGCGGCAACCAACCACGAATCACCCCGGGGAGCACGGATTATTTCCGACATATCGGCGAGCGGGTAATAATAGCCCGGTGCGACGGCACACCTTGAGAATTTTTTACCCACGCACAGACGCTGGCTTAAAATAAGTGCCCCATTTCAGGGCACTTAGCGCCGAGGCCGGCTCGGCATGCTCCATGCACACTGGATGGCACCAGATCGTTCTAACCCTTAATCCAACCATAATCATGACCCTCGTTCGCTATACCTATCCCGTCTATTCCCGTCCGTCCGCGTTTCAGCGCTCGCCGTGGGCCGGCCTCGAAACGGAAATCAATCGTCTCTTCAATTCGGCCTTTGCCAACGCGGCCACCCCGGCGGCAGATGGGCGCTTCCCGGTCGATCTCTACGAGGACAAGGACAGCACCTTCGTCCGCGCCGAGCTCCCCGGCGTGCACCGCGACGATATCCATGTCGAAATCGTTGACGGTTATCTGACCATCAACGCCACCCGCAAACGCGAGGGTGGCGATCAGGAGCAGGGTTTGGCGCTGAGCCGCTCAATCCAACTGCCCGATGCCGTCCAGGCCGACCGCATCAGTGCCGCCTACGAAAACGGCATTTTGACCGTCACCCTGCCCAAGCAGGAAGCCGCCAAGCCGCGCAAGATCACCGTCGCGGTGAAATAAACCACCACCCTTAACCATCATCAAACATGAGTATCCTGAATTCTCCGATCCCTTCATTAAATCCCGTGAACGTCCGCAGTCACCAAGCCGAGGCCGCCGATGATCACGGTGCCTGCATCCCCCCGTTCTATGAGGCTAAGGAAACCGCCGAGGCCTACGGTCTTACGGTGCACCTGCCCGGCGTGACCAAGGAAGGCCTTGAACTCACCGCCGAGGATGGCCTCTTCACCATTCGTGGAGCCCGGGCTTGGCCGCAACCTGTCGGCTGGACCGCCCTCTATCGTGAATCGGTGGAGGCCAACTTTAAGTTGGCGCTCACGCACGACAACACCATCGATGTGGATAAGATCCACGCCGAGCTGAAGGACGGCGTGCTGCGGGTTTCCCTCCCGAAGACCGAGGCGGTGAAGCCCCGGAAAATCGCGGTGACCTGAGCTCGTAACGCAGATATAGCTGACACCACTCCAAACCGGACACCTGTGCAGGTGTCCGGTTCTTGGGTGCGCAAAACGGACTCGCCGGGCCCGCCCGCGCGCCGGTAGCGTGGTCTCATGAAAGAATTGTCCATCGGGATAACGGTGATCTTCTTTGCGGTTGTGCCGATCGTGTTGATCTGGGCGATTGTGAAAGCTACCCGCCGTATCCGAGAAAATATGGTCCGGCTGGCCACCGATCTCGGGCTGCAGCTTGATCCCCTTGAACCCGCGAAAGGCTGGCTGGCCCAACCGCAACGCGTCGTCGGTCACATTCGTGGCAAGGCCGTGCTCATCCACACCTACACCACCGGCGCGGGCAAATCCCGGCACACTTGGACGGCGCTGGTGGTGACGCCCAACCTAAAGGGGGACCTGACGTTCTCACTCTCGCGGCAAGGGTTCGGCGTTCGCGTGCTGCAGTTGTTCGGTGCCAAGGAAATCACCGTTGGCAACCGCGAGTTTGATGACACTTGGTTTGTGCAGACTAATGAACCGGAATTTCTCCGCGTGGCGCTGTTGCCCGAGTTGCAGCAAAAATTCCGGCCCTTTCGCGGCACCTTTAAGTTGGAAAATTCCGCCGTCGCTTACGTCGAGGAAGGTGCCATCCAGAATGACGAGCGTCGGCTCCGTTTTGTGCAAGCCGCTGATTTGGTCTGTGACCTCGCCAACGTGGCCGAAGTGCACGCCCGGCACGATGACAAGGGCTGATCGATGACGGCGGTCCAACCACCGACCGGCGGTCCGGTTCTTTTGTTCGATGGTGAATGCGGGTTGTGTAACCGTTGCGTGCGGTTGCTGGTGCGACTCGACTCGGCCGCGCGGTTGCGGTTCGCGCCCCTGCAAAGTCCGAGCGCACAACAGTATCTTCAGGCCCAAGGCCTGCCAACGCAGGATTTTGATTCACTTGTCTTTGTCGTCGACTGGGGCCGTGGGGGGGCACCGCAATTGCGGACCGCCGGCGTGATCGCAGCGTTGGGGCAATGCAACCGCGTTGGTCGCGCCTTGGCGGCAAGCCTTTCCCTGATCCCGGCCGGTTGGCGCGATCGCGGCTACAAGCTGGTGGCGCGGTGGCGTTATCGCCTCTGGGGAGAGTGGCATCCGCGACCGCTGGCCCGCCCAGAATCGGCAGCACGATTTTTCCAATAGCCCGACCGGCTCGCGTTATTTTTCCTTGGCAGATTTATCCGCGATCAACATCGAGGCGAGGGCGGCGATGGCCAGCACGACGCCGATGGCGTCCAGCGAGGCGGCGACGGGAATCTTAACCAGCCCTCAATGAGCATCTTCACGCCGATGAAAACGAGGATGAGCGACAGCCCGAGCTTCAGGTAGCGTCGAAGGCCAGGGCCGAGCCGATCCAGAGCGCGCACCAGCGCAACGCCTCCTGCATCTTCACTGCATGCGGCACCCGATGGAATACCCCGAGGTCGAGCGCCAGCAACGCGGAGATGAAACCGAAGAAGGCCAGCCAAGTCCACCAAGGAGCGGGGGCAGATCATTGAGCACGCCGAACCGAGGTGGCATCGGTCGCGCAGGATGCGCGAAATCCGATTCTGCACGCAAGTGGGGAGTCGCCGATGTCCGCGCCGGCCGCACCCGGCCCTACAGGCATGGGGCACTCCCGCCTTGCGCCACCCGGCTCACCGCGCAAATTAACGGCATGATGAAATTCTGGCGTTATTTCACCTTTGCCGCGCTGACCTTCGCGATGGGCGGCGTGGCCTTGCTCGCGCAGGACGCGGCGACTGCCGCGTCGGCTAAACCCACCACTTGGGACCAAGGCTGGTCCTGGACCAAACAGGTTTTTTTCCTGCAGGTGGGGGAAAACGCCTTCGGTCGCGTGCTGACCTCGCTCGGGATCCTTTTGGTCACGGTGGTTTTGCGACGGTTCGTGCTCAACTTGGTTTTCAAGGCCCTTAAGCGAATTTCCAGCCGCACGGTCTCCACCCTCGACGATAAGCTTTTCGCCGGCCTCCAGAGCCCACTCTCCGCTTTCATTTTGGTGCTGGGCACGTTTCTCGCCCTTGCGCTGTTGAACCTCGATCCCCAGATCGACCGGGTCGTCCTCTGGATCTTTCAGATCACGGTGATGACGGTCATCTTCTGGGGCTTTTTGCGCATCTCTGATATTATCGCCGATCACCTACACGAGCAGGCGAAGGACAAAAGTCTGGGGATCACGCCCTTCATTCCGCTGATCAAGAAAACCCTGCGGGTGTTCTTCGTCGTTATTGGCGTCATCCTCATCATCCAAAACATGGGCTACTCGGTGGGCTCGTTGCTGGCAGGCCTGGGTATCGGTGGCCTGGCGGTGGCGCTCGCGGCGCAGGATTCGTTGTCCAATTTCTTCGGCTCGCTGGTGGTGGCGGTGGACCGACCTTTCAAGCTCGGCGATTTCGTGCAGATCGGCTCCACGCTGGGCTCGGTGGAGGAAATCGGGCTGCGCTCCACGCGCATCCGCACGCCCCAGCGCACCATGGTCACCATCCCGAACAAGATGATGGCCAACGAGGTCATCACGAATTTCTCGGTCATGCCGCAACGGCGGGTGGACCAGACTATCGGGCTCACCTACGATACCACGCCCGAGCAAATGACGGCCCTGCTGGCAGATTTTCGCACCATCCTTAAAAACGATGCCGGCGTGCACCAGGATTTCATTGCGGTGAACTTCCTCGCTTACGGGGCCTCGTCGCTCGACATCCAGATCATCTATTTTTCGGCGGATCCGAATATAGTGAAAAGTTTTGAGCTCCGCGAACGCGTCAACCTCGCTCTCATGCGCGCGGTCAACGCCCGCGGGCTGTCGTTCGCCTTCCCGACGCAGACGTTGCATCTCGACGGTGCCGTGGCCAAGCAACTCGCGGCCCGGCGCGGACCACCGGCGAGCCTGACCGAAAAATAATCCGTGCACCCTCAGCGGTGGTGCCTAAGGTAGGGAGTCCATGTCCGAGCCTCCGCCTAGTCCCGCCGCCGTCACTCTCTCCAACGGGGTGCTGGTCCGGCGGCTATTCGGGCTCGCTTGGCGGCATCGGCTGCACTGCATCGGCGTGCTGCTGCTGCAGTTGGTGCTGCTCACCATGGGTATCGCCGGGCTAAGCTTTACCGGGCTGGGTATCGACTATATCCGCCACCAAGTCGAAGGGGTGCCCTTGGGCACCAACCCGCTGGGGCTGACACCGCCGACCGACTGGCCACCGCTCCAAGTGCTGGCGTTACTGGCCGGGCTCATTTTGGTTTTCGCGCTCAGCCGCGCCGTTCTGAATTTCGCGTATGCCATTTCTATCAACCGGCTCGTGCAACAAAAGATCGTCGTGGATTTGCGGGCCGAGGTTTACGAAAAATTGCAGCGCCTGAGCTTCCGATTCTTCGATGCCAATACCACTGGCTCGATCATCACCCGGGTGACGGGCGACGTGCAGGCGGTCCGCATGTTTGTGGATCAGGTGCTGATGCAGAGCGTGATCATGGTGATTTCGCTCACGGTCTATGTGGCCTACATGGCAAGTCTGCACCCCGGCCTTACCTTGGCTTGTCTCGCCACTACGCCGTTGCTCGCGCTGATGTCCACGTGGTTTTCCCAAAAAATCCAACCGGAATACGCCCGTAATCGCACCCTCTTCGAGCGCATGGTGCAAGCCCTAGCCGAGAGCATCCAGGGCATCGCGGTCACCAAGGGTTTTGGCCGCGAGGCCGAGGATCGGGCAAAGTTCAACGTGACCAACCAAGCCGTGTTCGACCAGCAGCGCGGGATCTTCTGGCGCGTAAGCCTCTTTTCTCCCGCCGTGGGTTTTCTGACACGTATCAACATGCTGGTACTGCTCGGCTATGGCGGCTGGCTAGTTATGCAGGGCCAGTTGCCGCTCGGCACCGGCTTGATCGTTTTTGCCGGCTTGTTGGAGCAGTTCTCTGGTCAAGTGAACAGCGTGGCCACTTTAGTGAACAGCGTGCAGCAATCGCTCATCGGCGCACGGCGGGTTTTCGAGATCCTCGATGCCCCGATTGAGGTGCAGAACGCACCCAACGCCGTCCGGCGTGAGCACCTCACCGGCACCGTGCGGTTCGATAAAGTGAGTTTCGCCTATACCGGCATCACGCCCGTGCTGAAGGACATTTCGCTCGAGGTGAAACCCGGCCAATGCGTGGCCATTCTTGGGGCAACCGGGGCCGGCAAAAGTGTGCTGATGAGTCTGATCCCGCGCTTCTTCGATCCCACGGCGGGCTGTCTCTTGATTGACGGTATCGATGCCCGCCGGCTGCACCTCGACGACCTGCGGCGCAACATTGGCCTCGTGTTTCAGGAGAGCTTTCTTTTTTCCAACACCGTCGCGGCCAACATCGCCTTCGGGCACCCCGAGGCGACGCCGGAGCAGATTTTCAAGGCGGCGAAGATCGCGGCGGCGCACGACTTTATTTTGGCGCTGCCGCAGGGTTATAGCACCGTGCTCGGGGAAAGCGGTAGCGGGCTGTCGGGCGGCCAGCGCCAGCGGCTCGCGATTGCCCGGGCGGTTTTGCTCGAACCCGCTATTCTGCTGCTCGACGACCCCACCGCCGCTATCGATAGCGAAACCGAGCACGAGATTTTCGAGGCCTTGGAACAGGCCATCGCCGGTCGCACCACCTTCATTGTGGCGCATCGCTTGAGCACGTTGCGCCGGGCCGATTTTATTATCGTGATGGAGCATGGGCGCATCGTGCAGCGCGGCAACCACGAGGAATTGATGCGCGTAGCCGGGCCTTATCGCCGCGTGGCCCGGCTGCAGCTGGTGGACGGCAGTGAATTGCAAGACACCCGTCGGGAGGAAGCCCCATGAGCCCGACGACCGCCAAAGCCCGCCACCTCACGCTCACGGATCAACAGCGCGCCGATGCGGATGAGGTGCAGTTCAAGCCCTTGGAGTGGGGCCTGATTCGCCGCCTTTTCTCCTATACTAAACCAGTCCGCCGCAAATTGCTCTGGCTGGTGGCGCTGACCCTCACGCGCGCCTTCCAATTGCCCATGCTGGCTTGGGCGGTTGGTCTGATCATCAGCGGACCGATTGCCGGCGGAGACACGCAAGGCCTGTTCTGGGGACTGGGCATCTATCTGCTGCTAGCTATTTCCACGGATGGACTGTTTCATTTCCGGCAACGTTTCGCCCTCGAATTGGGCGAGACGGTGGTCAGTAGCTTGCGGGCCGAAATCTTCGCCAAGGTTCAGCGTCAGCCGATGAGTTTTTTCCACCGGATGAAGCTCGGACGGATCATCAGTCGCGTGACCACCGATGTTGAATCGTTGCGCGTCGGCATCCAAGATGTGTTCTTCGTGAGCATGGTGCAGGGCGGACAGATGATCGTCGCCGCCGCCGTGATGGCCTGGTGCGACGAGGTGCTCTTCCTCGCGGTGGTCGCGATGGCCCCGCTGCTTTGGGGCGTGAATCACCATTTTCACGGCCGCCTGAGCCGCCAATCGCGGGAAGCGACCGAGAGCTTCAGCCGGGTGACGGCGACGCTGGCCGAATCGGTGAATGGCATCCGGGTTACGCAGGGCTTTGTGCGGCAGGAGACGAATGCCGGCCTGTTTCGCAATCTGCTCAACGCGCACTCGCGTTTCAACCTAGCCCTCGCTCGCACCTCGGCGATCCTCGTGCCTTTGCTCGAGCTGAACAGTCAGTTCTTCATCGCCGTCCTCCTCATGGTGGGCGGCTGGCGGACTTTTCACGACCTGATGACGATCGCCGATCTCATCCAGTTTTTCTTTCTGGCGAATTTGTTTTTTTCACCGCTCGCGACGCTCGGCACCCAATACAACAACGCCCTCATTGCCATGGCAGGCGCCGAGCGGGTCTTCCGGCTCATTGATGCCAAGCCTGATTGGGAGGACGGCCCCACGGCCAGTGCCCTGCCTGACCCTCGCCGCGTCGGCGAAGCCCGCGGGGCGCGCGTCGAATTTCGCCGGGTCACGTTTGGCTACGACCCGGCAAATCCGGTGTTACACGAGGTGTCCTTCACGGCCGAGCCCGGCCAGACCATTGCGCTCGTCGGTCACACCGGCAGTGGCAAGAGCTCGATCATCAACCTCGTGGCCAAGTTCTACCTGCCCACCGCGGGCGAACTCCTGATTGATGGCCACGAGGTGCGCACGCTGACCAGCGATTCGTTGCACCAACAGATGGGCATGGTGCAGCAACAGAATTTCCTCTTTACCGGCACGGTGCTCGACAACATCCGCCTCAGCCGGCCCGAGGCCACCGACGAGCAGATCCGCGAGGCCGCCCGACAGCTTGATTGCCTCGATATTCTGGAGGCGCTGCCGCAGGGGTTGCTGACCGAGGTGGGTGAGCGCGGGGCAGGCCTTTCTGTGGGCCAGCGCCAGCTGATCTGTTTTACGCGTGCCCTGCTGGCTGACCCGCGCATGGTGATCCTCGACGAGGCGACCAGTTCGATTGATGCGTTGACGGAGGCGCGTTTACAGAAGGCGCTGCTCGAGCTGTTGCGCGGTCGCACCAGCTTCATCGTGGCCCACCGGCTTAGCACGATCCGGCATGCCGATTGTGTGTTGGTGTTGGACCGCGGTCGGATTATCGAACGCGGCACGCATCCTGAATTGCTGGCGCAAGGCGGCCATTATGCCGAACTTTACGCCCAATTCGTGCAGGTGGACAAACCGGGCTGACGGTGGCGCTACCTCTGCCATCCGCAAGATTCTCCTAGGCAAACCCGGCTTTCTCACTCTATAAGTGTCTTGTCTTCATTCGGAGACACCCTAAACAAAAAATCAATATGGCTAAAAAATCCGCTCGTAAACCGAACGCTGCATTCATGAAACCGGTCACACCTGACGCCACGCTCGCCGCGGTTGTTGGTGCGGCCCCGCTCCCCCGCACGGAGCTCACCAAGAAGCTCTGGGTCTACATCAAGAAGAATGGTCTCCAAGACAAGAAGGTGAAGACCCAGATCAACGCCGACGACAAACTCAAGGCCGTGTTTGGTGGCAAGAAGTCCGTCAGCATGTTCGAGATGACCAAACTCGTCTCCGGGCACGTTAAGTAAACCGGAATTTTTCTTTCCGAACCGCCGCGCGACCCGCGGCGGTTTTTTTGCGCCCGTTCCCGGGGATTCATGGTTGCGCGATGGCTGGGCCGGCGATTGGCTCCGCAGCAACTTTCGATTCGTATGCGCACCCTCAGAAAACATTGGCAGCCGATCGTCGTGGGTGCCATTCTCCTGATGGGCTTGGCCGCCGGCCGCTGGGGCTGGGTGCAGGCCGAACGCGAGCAGCGCGGTGAGCTCATGCGGGCGGCGATGCGGTGCGCGGCGGCGTTCGATGCGGCGGACTTGCGCGCGCTCACGGCGACGCCGTCCGATGTGGCGGTGCCCGGTTACCTGCAGAACAAGGCGCGCCTCAAGCGTTTTCGCCAAGTCGATGCACTGGTGCGCTTCGCCTATATCTTTCGGGTGGCACCGACCGGAGGCGACGTCGTCTTCTTGGCCGATTCCGAGCCGGAAGACTCGGCTGATCTTTCCCTGCCTGGCGACGCCTATCCCGAGGCGGCCGGCTCGCCGGGTTTGCAGGAAATCCTGCGCACCGGCTTGCCTGCCACCGAAGGCCCGTTGGCAGACGAGTTTGGTATCTGGGTGACCGCGTACGCGCCGATTGTTGGTGCCGATTGGGTTGTGAACGAGATCGTGGGGCTCGATATCGCGGGGCATGACTGGCGGCAACGGCTCTGGCTGGCGGCCCTGCAACAGGCCATTTATACTTGGCTCCTACTCGGCCTGCCCTTGGTCGGCTTCATTGTCGCGCGTCGCCAGCAAGCGCAGCGGGAGGTCATCCGCAATCTGTTCGAGGCCATGGAGCAGAGCCCTTCCGCCGTCATGATCGTGGATCTCGACAGCCGCATCGAATATGCCAACGCCGGTCTCTGCCGCCAACTAGGCTACACCCGGCGCGAGCTCATCGCCCGGCCTTGGCGCGACTTCCGGTCATCGCAGATGGCGGAAGTGCAGGTGGGCGAATTGGTCGGCACGGTGCGTGCCGGGCAGACTTGGAGCGGTGAATGGCTCAGCCAGCGGCGCGACGGTTCCACTTATCCGGTGCGCGGCAGTGTGACTCCGGTCAAGCGCCGCACGGGTGAACTGGCCTGTTTCGTGGCGGTCTTCGAGGACCTGACTGTAGTCAAAAACAACGAAGCGGTTTTGCGTGAAGCGTTGGAGCGCGCTGAGGCGGGCGACCGGGCCAAGAGCCAGTTTCTGGCCACCATGAGCCACGAGGTGCGCACGCCGCTGAACGGCATCGTGGGCTTCACCAGTCTGCTGCTCGAGACGTCGCTCAGCGACGACCAAAAGGAATACTTGCAGACTATCCAGCTCAGCGCCGAGGCGATGATTCAGCTGACGAGCGACATGCTCGACTTCGCCCGTATCGAGTCGGGCAAATTCAAACTCGATCCCCAGCCCTGTGATCCGTGTGAGTGTTTGGAAGAGGCCTTGGATCTGCTGACAGCGCGCGCCGCGGAAAAAAAACTGGAATTGCTCCATTGGGTGGAAGACGGCGTGCCGGCCACGATCGTGGCGGATGTGGGGCGATTGCGGCAGGTGCTGATCAACCTGATTGGCAACGCGGGGAAATTCACCGAAGTCGGCGAGGTCGAGGTCACGTTGACGGCCCGACGGATCGACCTGGATTGGGAATTGCATTTTGCGGTGCGGGACACTGGCCAGGGTCTGACCGTCGAACAGCAGCAGTTACTCTTCAAGCCGTTCACGCAGATCGAAAGCTCTTCGACTCGTCGGCATGGTGGCACGGGACTAGGCCTAGTGATCTGCCGGAATCTCGTCCAGTTGATGGGCGGTCAGATTTCCTTGGAGAGCCGGCCAAACGAGGGTTCGATTTTCAGTTT
>JBDNGL010000085.1:0-26276 GCA_041689285.1 Opitutaceae bacterium | reverse complement strand
GCATGATGATGCCAGCAGGAACCGTGACCGGGGCGTTGGCAAACCCTCAGCGCAACCAGCTCAGCGGATAATTGGGGTCGTCGAGCGCCAAGGCCTCTGCGGTGAGCGCAAGCGGCTGTGCGGTATCGAACATCACCGCCAGCTCCTCGGTGCGCACGGCATCCATGCTCTTCAGCGTGGTGCCGGGATGCGGCCCGTGCGGAATGCCCTGCGGATGCAGCGTGAACGAACCGGGCTCCACACCTTTGCGGGAGCCGAACTGCCCGCGAACGTAGAACAGCACCTCATCGGCTTCGGTGTTATCGTGCGCCCACGGCACCTTGATGGCCTCGGGATGATGATCGAGAAATCGCGGCGCAAAAGTGCAGATGACAAAACCATTGATCTCAAAGGTCTGGTGGACGGGCGGCGGCAGGTGGACCGTGCCGGTAAGCGGCTCGAAATCATTAGCGTTGAAGGTGTACGGGCAAAGATAGCCATCCCAACCGACAACATCGAACGGGTGGCTTGCCATGATATTTTTCGTGAAGCGGCCGCGATCCTTCGTGAGCACGGCGAAGTCACCCTCGGCGTCCTGCGGCACGAGTTCGGTGGGACCATGAAAATCACGTTCACTGTAGGGCGCACCCATCCGGATCTGGCCCTCGGGATGCAGGTAACGCGCCGGGATGCGCACCGGATGCGCCGACTCGAGGATGAGATAATCCTCCTGCGTGATGTCGTCGGGCACGAGGCGGTAGATCGTGCCACGCGGGATGACGATATAGTCGTCCTGCCTATACCGCTGACGACCAAAGTTGCTCTCCAACCAGCCGGCACCGTGCCACACGAAAATGACATCATCACTGCGGCCGTTGCGATAGAAATCATAACCCGCCGCCATTGTGGTCGCGGGGCGGCAACGGAGACAGGTGATGTCGGCGTTGAACATCAACGGCACCCGCCCGGTATAGGGATCGCCCGCGCGCGGCAACGCAGCGGATTTGAGATGATGGTGCCGCAGCGGCATCGGCGCGCCGGCCTGTAGCGTCCAATCCGCGAAACGCTCGACGCGCTTCACCCGGGTGGGCGGCTTGGTGTGGTAGAGAATCGAATAGGCGCGGTCGAAGCCCTCGGTCGTAACCACATGCTCGTAGTGCAGGCCTTCCGCATTATAGCTCGCCGCCACTTCGCGCGGAAATTTTATATGATGCTTGCGCGGAATGGTGCCAAGTTTGCGGTAGTGGGGCATGGGGAAATTGCAGATTGGGGATCGCGGATTTCGGAATCAAAGCGGATTTTCTGAGTGTAGTCTATTCCGCAGACCGCAGTCCGAAATTACAATGACCCCCGGCGGGCCTGTTCGCGCTCAATGGCCTCGAACAGGGCACGGAAATTACCCTCGCCAAAACCCATCGCCCGACCGCGCCGTTGGATGATCTCGAAGAACAGCGTGGGGCGGGTGAAGACGCACTTGGTGAAAAGCTGCAGCAGATAGCCGTCATGGTCGCGGTCCACGAGGATCTTCAGTTTCCGCAACTCCTCCTTGTCCTCCTCGATTTTACCGATGCGCGCCTCGAACTCGGCATCGTAATAGGTATCAGGCACCTCAAGAAACTCCTGCCCCATCCGGCGCATCGCGGCGACGGTCTTCATGATGTCGGGCGTAAGCAGCGCGATGTGCTGGACGCCGGGGCCATTGTAGCGGTCGAGGAATTCTTGGATCTGTGAGTTGGCGGAGGAGGGCTCATTGATGGGTAGCTTTACCCAGCCATCCGTCGGACTCATAACCTTCGACATCAGGGCACTGCGGCCAGTGTTAATGTCGAAATGCATGTAGAGATCGAAGCCAAACACCTGTTCGTAGAACTTCACCCACTCATCCATGTGCTCCACGTTGGCGACCACGTGATCGATCATCGCAAAGTGAATGTCGCCATCCTCAACCACCCCCGGCACCGACTGGTAGCCGGGGGCGAAACCGGTGTGCGGCTTGCGCTCGATGAAGGTGTGGAGCGTGTCCCCATAGACCGCGATTGACGCGCCATTGAACTCCGCGTGCTCATCAAGGGCGCGCACTGGCTTCGCTCCGCGACGCACCGCCTCATCAATCGCGTGCTTGGCCGCCTGCACGCGAAAGGCCACGTCGCGCACGCCGCAGCCATGCTTATCCAAATGCCAGCGCATGAAATCCGCCTCCGGCCCGCGGCCCTGCGGCTCAGCCACAATGAAATTGATCCGACCCTGCCCCACCACGTGTGCCCGCCGGCCTTTCACGCCGGTGCTCTCGTCGGCATAAAAGCGCGCCGTCATCCCGTATTTGTCGCGGAAAAAATCGCGCCACTGGTCGGCGTTATCGACGATGAACTCGATGTGGTCCACGCCGCGCAGCCCCAAGGGATTGGCATCGGCTTTGCGTTGCTTGGGTTTTTCAAAAAAAGTCGTGCTCATGGATGCGGTGGGGTTGCCGTCCAATCTAACCTGCACCCTCTCCGCGGTCTATCAGCCAAAGGGAGTAAGCCGCGACTTGCACCCGTCACGCGTTCGCGCATTATGCCCGCATGTCATCCCGTCCCGCGACACCCCCGCCGGAAGGCGCCGCCCTGCGGCTCGTCCACTACGAAATCATGCTCGAGGAAGTGCCCGTCGGGCTGCTCCTGCTCGACCGCGAGCTGCGCCCACTCTGGTTCAACGTCGAGGCCGCGCGCGCCTGCGCTGTGTGGAATTTCGGTGAACGCAAAGCCGCCGCGCTCCGTGTACGCGAGGAATTTGCCCTACCCGCCGCCCTCGCCGAAGTCTGCATCACGCTGCGCGCCACGCATGACGCCGAGCCGGCTGCGCCCGCCCATCCGCAGGTGGTAAGTGACCACACCCGCGGTCTGCATGCGCGCATCAAACTCCACCTCCCCGGCGGTCCCGGCACGCCAGCGGCCTTTCACATCCAGCTCGATTATCGGCGACCACGCGGCGACCGCCACCGCCCGCTTTCGCCCGGGGCAGTCGCCTTGCTGGCGCGGCTCTCCGAGCGCGAACGCGAGGTCGCTATGCGCGTGCGCGAAGGCTTACGCACCGCCGAGATCGCGGCCGAACTCCGGCGCAGCCCGCTCACGATCAAGACCCAGCTTGCGGCGATTTTCCAAAAGCTCGGTGTGCGCGGTCGCACCCGCGTCGCCGCCCTGCTCAACCGGTAAGCGCAGCCCGGACACAAAAAAGGCCGGCTGGAAACCGGCCTGACTTTGGGTTGCGGGCGAACTTGGTTTATTCGCCGAGGAGCTTTTCCAGCGCGGCGTCGAGCTTCGCCCCGTGCGTGTCGGTCGTCACCAACCGTCCGTCTCTCCCCAGCAGGAAGGTCGCGGGGATGCTGCGGATGTTATATTTGACGCCGAAGGGATTGCGGCCGCCGGTCTCATTGAACCAGTGCAGCCAGTCCAATTTCTCATCGGCGATGAACTTCACCAGCTTGGCGCGATCGGCATCCCGGTCGAAGGAGATGCCTACCACGGCGAAGCCCTTGCTCCCCCACTTTGCCAGCGCTGCTTTGATATTGGGCAGCTCCTTAATGCAGGGCACACACCAAGTGGCCCAGCAGTCGATCAGGACAACCTGTCCGCGCAGCTGCGCCAGGTCGAAATCGGTGCCGTCCACGGCCGTGAACTTCAACTCCATCGGATTGCGGCGGAGATCCTCAATGGCCAATTCTCCCGTCCCCAACTTGGCGAGGTCCACCACATCGCTCGCAGCAATGGATTGCAGGAAACCCATGACCGCCTCCGCATCATGCTCGCGCAATTGCTCCAGATAATTCTGCTCCATGAAAACCCGGTAGGGCGCTGCGGGCGTGCGCACCACCACGGTATCGATCCGGGCCCGTAAACCGGGTAGGTCAGGCGCCGCCCCGGTGGCCTGCTGGATCGCGATTTCGTTGCGCAGGACGAGCCAGTTCAGGCCGGACCAGACATTGTCGGGCCAGGTCTTGTTTTGCAGAGCATCGGCCACGACCACCCGCAGATGCTGCCGCCAGGCGGGGCTTCGCGCCGCCGCTTGCTCGTCTTGGCCGAGCCAGTCGCCAAAGCTGCTCAGGTTGAAAAGAATGCCGCCGACACGGCGCTCGGTCGGGTATTTTTCGAAGAACTCGATGGCTTTGCCGCTGACGAGTTCGAAATCGACGTTGGCGCGACCTTCACTGCGGTTACCCATGCCCCGGGCGTGTTCGGCCCAGAGCGCGGTGGCGGCGGGATCGACGGCGGGAGCCTCCTGCGAGAAAAGCGTCGGGGTCGCCGTGAGTAATAACAAAGACAGTAAATTTTTGAGGTTCATAAATTCGCTAATTAAAAGGGCGGCCGGTTAGGGCCGCCCTGATTGATGATTGCAGTTACAGGCTCTTCTTGACCTGCAAGGTGACGTAACGTTGGCGCGGATCTTCGTAGCGGCTATAATAGCTATACACATCCGTGCGGAACGCCGGTTCCTTGTTCAGGAGATTACGCACACTGATCGTCCACTTCGTGTCGTTGAACCAGCTCTTCCAGCCGCGGTCGATGCCACGGCCGGCGGGGATCTGATAGCCAATCTGCAGATCCCAGAGTGTGGCCGAGGCGATGCGGTCGCCATCCAGCCCGTTGCCGTTCGGAAAGGCGGACGACGGTGTGGTCGTGTTCGCGCGGTAGGAGTTGATGTAGGTCGCGGTCAACCCGGTGGTCCAGCGGCCATATTCCCAGAACAGCGAGGAATTGCCACGCCACCGGAGCGGATTGCCCGAGCTGTTGACCCGCTCCACGATAGGATTGATCGGGAGAATCTGATCGCGGAACGAGTTGGTCCAGGTCGCCGAGGTCAGCGAGGTGAGCTTGCCCAGGTCACCGAGATCGTGGGTGTAGCGTGCCTTGATGTCGGCCCCATCGGTCTGGGTGAAGCCGACGTTGATGGGACGGAAGTCAACCGAGGTCACTACCCCAAGCCAGCCGTTGGCGATGTCGGTGGGCGAAGCCGGCGCGCGCTGGATGCGGCCCGGATAGGACTGGGGTGAAGCGAGGAGCTGGGACGGACCGAACACGACCAAAATGGCGTTTTCTTTTTCAATCTTCCAGAAATCAAGCGTGAGGGTAAGGCCGGGGAGCACCCGCGGCGTCAGGACGACGCCGTAATTCCATGCCCTGGAAGTCTCGGGCTTGAGGTCGGGGTTACCGCCGGAAATTTCTTCCTTGGTATAGTTGTAAAACAGATTGCCACGGGCCGGATCGGTAAACGGCGTGATGCCGGCGGGATTAACCCGCGCACCTTCATACTGGGCCTGGTCCGGAGGGAAAAAGCCCTCGGCGTAGGATACGCGGAAAGCGATGTCCTTGGTGGCGGCCACCCGCAGGGCAGCGACCGGACTGGTCGCGTTCGTCGAGTCGTCCGTGCCTTCCCAACGGGCACCGAGATTGAGTTCAGCCGATTCGATGGGCAGCGGACGCCAAGAGGACCCGATCAAGGGCACCACGCTTTCCAAGAAAGCCGACTCGGTGCGACGGGACTGCTGAGCCCTGCTATTGCTCGGCCCGATGATACCCGTCGGGATGGCCAGACGGATGGCCTCACTCACACCCACGGTCGCGCGGGTCCGAAATTGACTCCAGATCACCTCGGCGCCCGGCGATATCTGCACCGGACCAGCAGGCAATTCGAACACATCACCCACCACGCGGAGATTCACCTGCGAAAGCGTATTGTAGTAGGTGAACTGGCGATTGTAATCTAAGTAATCCGCCATCACGTCGTAACGCGGAAAGGCGTTGTGGTCGGCCAGCGGATTGTAGAGCGCCCGACGTTGGGCCTGCGTGAGGGTGCCGGTCGCCGTGCTCGTCACAAAATTGGTCAGGTTCTGGTTCGTGTTGACGCCCGTCGAGTGGCTGCGGCCGTATTCGCCCGTGCCGTCGAGGGACCATTCCCAGTTATCGTTCAGCTTGCCCTTGGCACCGAGCAAAACGCGCGCGCCTTGGCGCTCTTGGAAGATGCTCGGGTCGGGCAAGTCCACCGGATCATAATAAACCACCACCGGCACGCCGACAAACCCGGGCGTGACCCCTGTGCGGAAAGGATTGAGCGGATCGGTGGCGGACAGGCTCAAGGCCGCGAGGAACATCGGGAAACTGTATTCCGAGCGGAAATAGCTCACGCCCGCTTCCGCATAGAGCGAAAGTTTATCCGGCGACACCTCATGCTCCAACTGGGCATTGAGGGAGTAGCGATCCTCGGGGCGGTAAATGAGCGAGCGCTTGTAGCGATCACCGAGATTGGCCTGGCCGGCGCCACTCACAAACGAGGCGGGCGTGAGCCCGGTGCCGTCCTGCCCAGCAGGAATGGCGGCATAACGCGCGCCCGTGACCCCCGGAATTGGCAATGTGCCGGTGGCGGAGTTGATCATGATCGTGCCCGGCATGCCCGCATACGCCTGCAGCATGTATTGCTCAAACACCGAACGGCCACCGACGGTCGCCGTGGTGTTCTGCGGATAGCGCTTCAGGGCGCGCTGCAAATAATCGCGGTCCTCGTTGTAAAGCGGCTCACTGTGCTGATGGTCCACCGTAAAGGAAAACTGCGTGCGACCTTCGTTCAGCGAACGCCCTTCGAAATAGGTAAATTGATAACGCTCCGCGCCGCCATCGGTGCTGGTGCCGAGGCCCAGAGTGATGTCACGACCGGTATAGTCCTTGCGCAGGATAATGTTGATGGCACCGCCGATGGCACCGCCGCCGTAAATAGCCGAGGCCGAGGTGGGTAGGATTTCAATCCGGTCGATGGACGCGGTCGGAATGCGATTAAGGTCGGGACCGGCGCTCAGGTTGCCGCGCTGCAGCCGGCGGCCGTTGATGAGAATGGTCGTCTGCAAGGAGGCGAAGCCACGCAGCTTGACCTCGGAGTTCTGATAGGTGGCACCACCTGCGAAGGCCGGGTTGGTCGCCGAGCCCTGCAGCGAAGTGCTGCCGTAATCGGTCGTCTGCGGGATCAGGCGGAAGAGCTCCTCGATGCTGGTGACGCCGAGACGCTCGATGTCCAACCGGGTGATTACATCGTAAGCGAGCGCCCCGCGCTCGTCGGTGCGAAAAATCGTCTGGTTGTTTAATCCGCCGACCTTGGAGGCCGAAACCTCGACTTCATCGAGCATGATGGAGCCGTCAGCCGAGCGGACGGAGCCACGGCTGGGCGCGGCTTCCTTCAGGGCCGCCGCGCGGTTCACCGCGATGGCACCGGTCTTCGCATCCTGCACAGCGAGGAGGTCGGTGCCCGCGATGAGCCGATTCACAGCTTCAAGCGGGGTGAATTCACCCGCCACGGCATTGGTCTGCACGCCGCGCACGGCCTCGGCGGAGTAAACAATCTCAACACCAGCTTGCTCGGAAAACTGGCGAAGCACGATGGCGGCATCATCCGCCGGCAAGGCATAGGCCTTTTTGGCCGACTCCGCCGCCTGGCCGCAAAGCGCCAAGCCCAAAAACAAAACGGTGGCAAAAAGCGACCGTGCGATGAAACGAACCGGCCCCTGCCGGTTGAACAGTAGTGGTGTAGTCATGTGGTATTGGTCAGGGAAGCGCAGGCCCCGGTCATGGAGCACTGGCTTTCCAATGAACCCAGACGGGCCAAACTGGTGCTTCCGTTAGAAAATTTAGGTGATTTTTTATCACCACCCGCTGGCGCGGCGCGATCGCCAGGCCACTTGTTGGCCAAAAATCACCGAAGCCGGATCGGCTCAGGGTGCTTTGCTCAGGATGGTGCGCAGCGACGTGCGCTCCGCCTCCACGCCAAATCCGCTCTCCAACAGGCGCACAAACCCATCGGCGTTGTCCGCCCGAAAACTGCCGCCCACGCGCAGCCGGGCCAGCGCCGGATCACCCAGCACCAGCTGCGGTCCACCTTGTCGGTTAAATTCGGCCAGGACTTCGATCAGCGGGGCATCGGCAAACTCCAGCCAACGCGGCTGCCAAGCCAACGCGGCGGCGATTTCATCGGCGTCCACCTGCGCCACCACCGACTGTAAAACCGCATCCTGCAAAGTGATGATCGCACGCTGACCGGCTTCGAGCAAAGGCGGCTCCACCGCCGGCCCACTGGCAGCGGGCGCATCCACCTGCACCCGACCCTCGGTTACCAGCACTTCGACCCGCGCTGGCTCGAGCCGAACATTAAAAACGGTGCCCAGTGCCCGGATTCTCATCTGGCCAGCCTGCACCACAAACGGACGCAACGCATCCTTAGCCACGGTAAAGTGCGCCTCGCCCTGCACCAGTCGCACCGACCGCTCGGCGTCGGAGTAAGCAACCGTGACCACCGCGCCATGATTTATCTCGATCACCGAGCCATCGGCCAAAACCCGCCGCTCATAGGCAGGACCCCCTGGGTCGGCGGTTGGGGCCGGCCCAGTTTCAACCGCGTGCGTTTGATAAAAGAAAAAACCGACGGTGAACGCAGCCGCGGCCGCCAGCCAAGCCGGTCCCACCCATCGCGCCCGGCGGCGGGGCACAGCCAGTAAATCCGGATTCGGCCGCGCGCTGTGCTCGGGTCCCCAACGGGTCAAGGCATCCAACGCCTGCCACGATTTTTCCAAACGCGTGATCGCCACCCCGTGGAGCCCATCGCTCCGCAACCATTGCAAATAAACATCCTGCTCTGCGGCGGTGAGGCCGCGATCGCGACGGGCGAGCCATTGGGCGGCCGCGGCATCGAGCGTGTCGCTGATGGCAGGGTTGGGGTCGGGCATGGGGTAAAGTCGGTTTAGGGCAGCCCGTGGCGAGCCAGATAATCGGCACAGCGACGCATGCCGTTGGCGACTTGCGCCTCGACGGTGTGCTCGGTGATGCCGAGCTGCGCCGCGATCGCCTTCTGCGAAAGTCCGTAGATTTTACGCAGGGTAAGGACTTGGCGGCAACGGTCGGGCAAGGATTGGATGGCTAGAGTCAAAAGTTCGAGTTCCTGATTTCGGCCAACGGCTTCGGGCACGCCGGCATCTTCTGACAAGACGAACGAGTGCCCAATTTCCGTTAACGATTCCATGGGAATAATTCGGTCATGGCGCAACCGGTCGATCGCGAGGTTGCGCGCCGCCGCAAACAGCAGCGCACGCGGCGCCCGCACACCACCGGTTTCCCGCGCTTTAAGCACGCGCAGGAAGGCCTCCTGCACCACCTCATCCGCATCCAGCTGCGACGGGAACCGGCTGTGCAACCAAGCCCGCAGCATCGGTTCATGCACCTGCACCTCCTCGGCAAACCAGCGGACTGTTTCAGGATTGGGCGCGTTCACAGGGATACCTGCCAGCAGGTTACCTGCCGCCCAGCGCCCCTGTCCACGAAATTTCCGCCCGCCACCCGCTCCACCGCCCGCCGATACTGCTGACTCTCCCGGCAACTGCCAAAAAAATCTTTTCACTTAATAAGTGAAATGTTAAAATCCGCGTCATGGAAAATCCCCCGATATATTCCGCCCGTTTGCGCGAAACCCTACGCTTGGCCGAGGGCTTGGCGATCGTGGCACAGGCCATGATGGCGGCCGCCCAGAAACAGGTCGCCAAATCAACCCGGATAAGTCGTGGCCAGACCCTGCGCCCCGGCGCCCACACTCCGATGTGGAATGCACTTGCCAATGCGGTGCACCCACGGGTGCGCGGGCGCTATGGCGCTCAATCTAAATTGGCGCGCATCCTGGGGGTGCCGCCACAGCGCGTGCATGACTATCTCGTGGCACGAACCGCCGCACCCGACGCCGAACGCACTTTGCAATTGCTCGTCTGGCTGGCACAGCGCGATGCAGGCAGAGATCCCTCGTGAAAAATGCCCACGGGGACATTTCACTTATTAAGTGAAATGTTCTTCCTGCGAGAGTCGGGTGGGCACGGTCCGGTTTTCAGGGGTGGGTGGTTTAGCGACCGGCGACGATCCGGTGGCAGAGGATGCCGAGGCGTTCGATCTCCAACTCGACGGTGTCGCCGGGTTTGAGCCAGCCGCCAGTGTTTTCCGGTCCAAGTTCGAGGATGCAGCCGGTGCCCACCGTGCCGGTGCCGAGGAGGTCGCCAGGGAATAGTTCGGCGTCACGCGAGGCCTGCGCGATGAGCTTGGGAATGGAGTGGTGCAAAGCGGCCACGTTGCCGCGTGACAACTCCCGGCCGTTCACCCGGGCAATCATTGCCAGCTTGAGGTGCTCGCCTTCGATGCGGTCGGCGCATTCGTCGCGCGTCACCAGCCACGGCCCGAGCCCGGTCGCAAAATCTTTCGCTTTCGCCGGGCCCAGTCCGACGGTCACTTCCACCCGTTGCAGGTCGCGCGCGCTGAAATCGTTGAGCACCGTGAACCCGGCCACGTGCTCCCACGCGCGCGCCGGGGAGATATCGCGGCCCGCCCGTCCGATGATGATGCCCAGCTCCAACTCGTAATCCAATTCGACTGATCCGGCCGGCGCCGCCACCTCGCCGCCGTGTCCGACCAACGCGCTGGGATTCGAAAAATAAAACACCGGAATTTCATACCACGCCGGGATCATCTCCAAACCCCGGCGCGCCCGGCAGGTTTTCACGTGTTGTTCGAAAGCATAAAAATCCCGGAAAGCCGGCGGCCGCAGCACCGGTGGCAAAAATTCAAACTCGCTCTCCCGGTAGCGCGGCCCGGTCCACTGGGCCGCGCGCGCGGTGGTGTGCGCGAGATGTGCCTGCAGCCACGGCAGGCCATCCTCCAAGCGCAGCACCGGCCGGCCGATGAGGCCGGCCAGCTCGATCCAATGGCCGTCGGGCGCGGCGGCCACGACTACCGGTTCGACGCTGGCGTGGGGCAAGATGGTCGCGAGGCGCATGGGGGACGAGGGCTGATCATTTCTGCCCGGTGCGGGGGATGGGCGCGAAGCAAAAATTTTCGCGCGGCACACCGGTTCGCATATTAACCCGTTCGGCGGATGGCCGCGCCGCGTGGCGCCTGTTAGCATTGGCGCATCAAAAACGGTGCCTGCCCCGCACCCGCTTTTTCAACCCCCCAACCGGAGATGCAATGCCTGCCCCCGCCCCCGATGCCCACCCGGGTCCGCCTACCCCCAGCGTGGCCGATGATCCGCGCTGCATTCCGCACCAACTGACCGCGCCTCTGCCCGTCGGCGACGATTGCCTTTACCCTGACTACACCCCTGAGGAACAGGCCGTCTGGCGCGAGTTGTATGCGCGCCAGACGGCATTGCTCCCGGGCCGCGCAGCCGATGAATTTCTCACGGGACTCGCCGCACTCGGGCTCGACCGCGAAAAAATCCCACCGCTCGCCGCCGTCTCCCGCCAACTGCACGCAGCCACCGGCTGGCGCATCGCGCGCACGCCGGGGTTGCTCGATGCCGGTGATTTCTTCGGTTACCTCGCCCGGCGCATCTTTCCTTGCACCGACTACATCCGCGGGCGGCACGAACTCGACTACACCCCCGCGCCGGATTGTTTCCACGACATCTACGGACATACGCCGATGATCATGCACCCACGCTTTGCCGACTTTTACCAGAAAATCGGCCAGGCCGCGCTGGGCTGCCGGGATGCCGCCGTCAGGGAGGGCCTGACCCGTATCTACTGGTTCACTGTCGAATTCGGACTCATCCGCAATCCCGGCGGATTGCGCCTCTACGGCAATGGCATCATCTCCTCCTCCGGGGAAACACTGCACAGCCTCACCGATAAGGTGACCAAGCTCCCGGCCGTGCCCGAGCGCATCGCCACCCAACCCTACGACATCTGGCATTTCCAGAATCCGCTCTTTGTCATTGATTCCTTCGATGCCTTGGAGACGGCCTTCGTGCGCTGGGCGCTGGCGCACCGCTTACTGTAAAACGCTGCCGACAGCGCGCGTTTGCGAATCGCCCTTGCCCGCAGGGGGTAGGGAGGGTATTCCCCCTATCCAGCCATTCATGCGTCCAATTGCGTCTAAACTTCCACCCGTCCGTCGGCGGGCCGCCGGCTTCACCTTGGTGGAAGTGATGACGGCCAGCACGCTCCTATTGGTGGGACTCGTCGGCCTGCTGGGGGCGGTTACCCTGAGCGCCAACGCGATAGATCATGCCCGCCGCGAAACCCTCGCCGCGCAGATCCTCACCCATGAAATCGACAAAATCCGCCTTACGACCAACAACGTAAATCCCGCTACTTGGGCGCTTATCAATGCGCTCACTGCCACCAACACCACCCTGACCATCGACAGCCAGTTTGATTTCGCCAAGGACCCCAATCCCACGAATCAAGCCAACTGGAGCCGGTATTATGGCGCCACCTACACCCTGACGCGTAATTTCACCAATCCGAACCCCGACACGAACCTGCGTGAGGTCAATTTTACTTTGACTTGGACGGTGCGCACCAGCCGCACTTCCGGCGGACAACCCGTCATCTTCGCCTACTCGCGGCGGCACTCGACCTATCTGGGCAAATACGGTCTGTATCTGTCTTACCAACGTTCATGAGCCCGTCGCGCGCCCACCGCATTTCAGGCTTCACGCTTGTCGAATTGATCATCGGCATGAGTCTTTCGTTAATGATCATGGGAGCGCTGCTCTCCGGTTATGTCTTTCTGGCGCGCAGTTTCACCCGCACCTTAGGCGTGAGTTCTGCGGCGCAGCCGGCCATGGAATCGCAGGGACGCATGACCCTCGCCCTCTTTACGCGGGACGTGACCGCCGCCCTCGGCATCGCCAACCCCACCGCGAGCAGCGTCACCCTCAGGCTTCCCACCGCCACCGGTAACACCACGGTCGCCTACAACTATGACGCCACGGCGCAAACCCTCACCCGCACTGCGGCAGGCGACACCGCGACCACCTTGCATATCAATCTGCTCAGCTTCAGCTTTGGCTACTATGACAGCTATGGCCGCCCCTACACTTCTTACGTAAACTATTTGACGGGGATCGGCCAAGTATCGCTGGCGCTCACTGCGCAGGCCGGCAACGCGCAGAATGGCACCCAGACGCAAATCTACCGGGTCACCTCGCCGCGGTTGATCATGCGCAACAAGCAACTGCCCCCCTGATGCCCGATCGTAAACATCGTTTGCAGAACGGCTCAGTCGTCCTCGTCGCCCTTATCGTCATTACCGTATTGGGAGTCGGCTTGGCGGCGCATCTCGCCGTCAGCAGCCAAGCCACCCGTTTGGCCAACCGCGCCTTTCAGACCAGTCTCAGCAAACAACTCGCCGAGATGGGCCTTGAGCGCGCGCTCTGGGCCTTCAACCGCCAAGACTGGAGCGGCTGGACTCTCAGCGGCACCACCGCCACGCGCACCATCAACTTTGCGGCCAACAAATTCGGCAGCACCGGCGCCACGACCTCGATCAAAGTGCGCGTGGACAATTATAACGCGTTTTATCTCAATGCTGTTTGGAATAACACCACCCGCTATCGCGAGAATGATTTCGTGCTGCATGCGGGCGCTTGGTATCGTGCCTTCGCCGCCAACCAAAACTCCAATCCTACCACCGGGCTCGCTTGGAGCGCGGCCTCCGGTTCGGCCAACGCCACCTGGAACACCGGGGCCTACAACATCGGCGCTATTGTCCATCGCTCGGGTATTTGGTATCGCTGCATCCGCGGACACGCCAATCAAGGTCCGCCCAACGCCACCTTTTGGTCCACCGCACCGGGATTGTCCCAAGGCTGGACGCCCGGCGGCTACAATCTAATGCGGGTCTGCACAACCAGCTCACGCTTGGCCGCGCCTACGAGTTTTCCTTCCTGCTGCCCTTCTGAGTAGGTTTGATTAGTGTGTGTTGATCAAGGCGCCCGGACCGCAAGGCCCGGGCGCTTTTTTATCCCTCGCTGAATAGTCCTTTCTGCCCATAGCTCTACCCGGGCATCTGCGCTACACTGCCTCCACGCCATGTCTGCCACGCTTCTCCGCCCCAGGCCCCCCGTGCTCGCGCTCATCGGCAACACGCCGCTCGTGCCGCTCCACTTCGCCGCAGAAAACCGCACGCTCTACGCCAAGGCCGAATTTCTCAACCCCAGCGGCTCGGTGAAGGACCGGCTGGCCCTCTGCGTCATTGAGGACGCCGAGCAACGTGGCCTGTTGCACGAGGACTCCATCATCCTCGAGTGCACCAGCGGCAACACCGGCATCTCCCTCGCCATGGTGGGCGCGGCCAAGGGCTACAAGGTAAAGATCCTCATGAGCGACAGCGCCAGCGTCGAACGCCGCTACCTCATCGAGCAGTTCGGCGGCGAGGTGCAGCTCTTCAAGGCCACCCACGGCTACGGCACCGGCATCCAGCTTTCCAAAGAGATGGCCGCGAAGGACGCGCGCTACTTCCTGCCCTGCCAGTTCGAGAACCCGCTCAACGCCCAAGACCACGAGGAGCACACCGGCCGCGAAATCCTTTCGCAGATGCACGGGCTCGTGGATGCCTTCGTCTCCGGCTACGGCACCGGCGGCACTATCACCGGCTGCGGCCGCGCCATCCGCGCCGCCAATCCCGCCGCCAAAATCTTCGCAATGGAACCGGCCGAGGCCGCGATGCTCTCCGGCGAAATGCCCTGCTGCCACTTCATCGAAGGCGTCGCGGGCGGCTATGTGCCGCCGCTCCTGCGCTCCGCGCATATTGATGCCCCCATCAAAGTCAGCAGCGCGGACGCACTCGCCACGACGCGCCGCCTCAACCGCGAATTCGGCCTGCTCGTTGGCACCTCCAGCGGTGCCAACGTCGCCGCCGCCCTGCGCGTCGCCGCCGACTTGGGCCCGGAGTCCCGGGTCGTCACCGTGCTCTGTGATCGCGCCGAGCGGTATTATTCGACCCGGCTTTTTGCCCACAGCGCCCGCGCCGAGGAATAATCGCCGCCGGTTGCGCCTCCGATATTAGTGCACACAACTTATCGCATGAAATTTGCCCGCCTTTCCGTCTGCTTTGCACTCTTGCTCGGCCTGCTCCTGCCTACCGCTGCCGAAGCCCAAGTCAAAGCCACCCTAGTGAGCAGCGTTGCCTCCATCCAACCGGGGCAACCTTTCACCGTGGCGCTGCGTCTGGAGCACTCCGGGCATTGGCACACCTACTGGATCAATCCCGGCACCGGTCTTGCCACCACGCTCTCCTGGACCTTGCCCGAGGGCTTCGCGGCCACCGAAATTCTCTGGCCCACACCCAAGGCCATCAAGGACGCCGGCGGCCAGGTCATCGGTAACGGCTATGAGGACGACACTTTTTTGCCCGTCACCATCACCCCGCCCGCCACGCTGGCCCCCGGGTCCAGCGTCACCCTGAAGGTTTATGCCGAATGGCTGATGTGCGAGGATACCTGCATCCCCGGCGAAGCCAACCTCCAGATTACCCTGCCGGTCTCCACCGAACCGCCCGCCGCCCATCCCGCCTTCGGCTCAAGGGTCGCCGCTGCCGCCGCCGCCCTGCCGCGCGCCGACCCCACTTGGTCCGTCAACGCCACCCGCTCCGGCGACACCATCGTCCTCACGGTCACGCCTGCGCAACCGGTCGCGCACACCCCGACCGGTCTGCACTTCTTCGCCGATGACAATCTCGTCGGCTATGATCTGCCCCAGTCGGTCGAGTCCGATGGCAAGGGCGGTTTCGTGCTTACGCTGAAAGTTTCCCTCGACGGACCGGCCGATGCCACCGCCTTGGTTGGCCTGCTCAAGGCGAATAGCGGCTGGCTCGCCGATGGTTCGCTGTCCGCGCTGCGCGTGGAGGTGCCGTTCACAGTCGATGAGCTCACCGCCACCGGCGACCCCGCGGGCCCGCTCGCTTCAGCGCCGCCTGCGGTCGTCCGCAGTCTGTTAGGCACGCTCGCCCTCGCCTTCCTCGGCGGTCTCATCCTCAACCTGATGCCTTGCGTGTTTCCGGTGCTCGGCATCAAAATCCTCGGTTTCGTCAATCAGGCCGGCAGCGATAAAAAGAAAGTCGTGATGCACGGCCTCACCTTCACGCTGGGCGTGTTGCTTTCCTTTTGGGTGCTGGCCGGGGCGCTCGCCATTTTGCGCGCCGGGGGCGACCAGCTCGGTTGGGGCTTCCAGTTGCAATCGCCGGGGTTTGTCTTCGCGCTCGCCGTGCTGCTGCTCGCTTTCGCGATGAACATGAGCGGCGTCTTTGAGTTCGGGCTCAGCGCGACCGGTGTGGGTTCCAACTTGCAGATGCAGGACGGCTACGCCGGCTCCTTCTTCACCGGCGTGCTCGCCACGGTCGTCGCAACGCCTTGCTCTGCGCCTTTTCTCGCCCCGGCCCTCGGTGCCGCCCTCGCCCTGCCCACGGGCCAGTCGTTCCTGATCTTCACGGTCATCGCACTCGGACTCTCCGCCCCCTATCTGCTGCTTTCACTGTTTCCCGCCGCGATCAAGGTGCTGCCACGCCCCGGCGCGTGGATGGAGACCTTCAAGCAATTCATGGCCTTCCCGCTCTACGCAACCGTCGGCTACCTCGTGTGGGTGCTCGCCGGCCAAGTGAGTGAGACCGGCCTCCTGATGACGCTCTTCAGCCTCGTGCTCATCGCCCTCGCCGTGTGGTTCTACGGCCGTTGGAACGCCCCCGGCGCCTCCGCCGGTCGCGCCCGCTTCGGCCTCATCGCCGGGGCCGGGCTGCTCGCCCTTGGCCTCTGGCAGGGCTGGCCCGCGACGCCCGCACCGGCCGCCACCAGCGAGACCGGCTACACCCTGACTTGGGAAAAGTGGAGCACCGCAACCGTGGAGAAATATCGCGCCGAGGGGCGGACCATCTATGTCGATTTCACCGCCCGCTGGTGCTTCACCTGCCAAACCAACAAGGCGGCGGTCTTTGGCTCGGCTGACGTGCAGCAGTATTTCGCGGACAACAATATCGTCACGCTCCGGGCGGACTGGACCAACAAGGACCCGCTCATCACGGCCGAACTCGCAAAATACCAACGCAGCGCGATCCCCTTCAATCTGATCTGGCTGCCCGGTCGCACCGCCCCCGTCTTCCTGCCTGAGCTGCTCACGCCCGGCATCGTCCTGCAAGCGCTGAAAGGCTGATCCACGCCGCACTTACCGGCGATTGCTTTGCAGGGTCGCCCCGCACCGCGCCAGTGTCACGCAATGCGTGACACTGGCGCGGGGACGTGCTACGGGATGGTGATGGTCGCTAAACTACCTCCTCAGCTAAAAATCCCGGCGGCGTTGGCGGATGCCCTGCTTACCGCCGCCCTTGCCGCTGCCCGTCAAGCAGCGCGCTCGGGTCAACGGGCCCTGCGGCAAACGCGGATGTCCACTCAACAAACGCTCAAACCGGGTGCAAAAACACCGATGTGGAACGAACTCGCCAAAGCAGTGCGCGCACAACTCACCCGGTATGGGGACAAGGCCCGCTTGGGCCGCCTCCTCGGGCTTCCCCGGCAAAGAGTGCATGAATTACTGCTCTACCGCCGACACATGCCCGACGCTGAACGCACGCTCCTGCTGCTGGCATGGTTAAGCGCCCGCCACCAAGGCCGCGACCTGACCTGAGCAGAATCAAGGCCGCCCGGCCCGCGCGCCAGTGTCACGCAATGCGTGACACTGGCGCGGCTGGAGTTTCTGCGGAGATAAACCCGGGCGGTGAGGCTTCACCGCAGCAGCGAGATCAGCTTGGCCCGGCTGTTGATGGCGAGCTTGGCGAAGATGGACTGCAACTGATTCTTGATGGTGCCGACGCTCTTGTAGAGCCGGGTCGCGATCTCCTCGTTACCGAGACCGTCGCGCACCAGCAAAGCAACCTCGCGTTCGCGCGGCGTGAGTTTGCCCAGAACCGCGAGCTGCCGTTGCTCACCCGAGGTAGACGGCGCGCTCAGCACGGCGCGGTTGATCAGCTGGGCAAAAAGATAGGGGCGCGTCAGCAGCGGATCATCGAGGGTCACGAGACTCAGGTCGGCCTGCAGCGAAGGCTGCTCGGGATGCACGAGGCTTTGCCGCAAATGGCTGAGGCTGGTCGAGGGCGCGAGGGCTTGGGCGTAATGCTGGGTCAGCAGGGTATCGTAGGCTTCAAGAAAGGCGGGCGGGATCGCGAAGACGGCGCGGCTATTCATGCGGTGGGCAGCCTCAGGCCCGAGGTTCCACATCGCGCAGGCGTCAAACGCCTCGGGATTCGCATAGACCACCTCGCGCTTGGCATTCACCAGCAGCACGCCCTGAGGCAGTAGGTTGATGAATTGTTGCAGCGTGCTGCGGCAAACACGCTCTTCCTCCTGCTTTTCGATGCGACGAAGCGTGCGATCAAAGATCGGGTGTAGATCCAACAGGAGATTCATCTCGCTGCGGGCAAAGGCCGCCTGTGTGAAAGCGCGACGCAAGACCAAGATGCTCTTGCGTTCGCCTTTTTCCCACGTGGTCAGGCCGATGAGCTTGTCGAAACCCTCCGGCCGGAGCACGTGCCGGTAGAAATCACTGCGCTTACGCTGGCCGGTCTCGGGCGGCAGCATCTCTTCGAGATTGTAGAGTTTGATGCCGGGATGGTCGTTGAGATAGGCGTGTGTTGGCGTGAGCTTGGCGCGGGCGCGCCACCAATCGGCCGGACGTTGCGAGGGTTGCGAATGCAGGGTCAGCGCGCCGGGCACCTTCTCCTTCGCGTCCAGAAACAACGTGGCAGAGTGGTGGTTGGGAAATGCCGTCTGCACAAACGCGCGCAAAGCCGACCAAAAACCCGTGATGCTGGAGGCGGTCTCCAAATCCACCAAGGGCCGATGTAGCAGCGGATCGTTCAGCTGCATCGAGCGGTCGGTGACTTGAATCTTGGGGGTGGACTTGGGCACGACTGGAAAGCATGGAGGTTCTCGGCCGTGTTGACCAGCCTATGCCTTATTTTTTGAGGGGCGCCATCCGGAGCGCCGGAGTCGGTGGCTCCTCGCGCAGGGCCGCCCGCTTCTGGAGGTCCGCCGCGGCTTTTTCGATAATAGTGGGATCCACCTTGATCCCAGCCTTGGCCAGCGCGGCATCAAGGATGACCTCGCCCTTCATATAACCGACGACGATGTCTGCGATGCGACCTTCCCGGTCGATGACAAATTGGGTGGGAATACCACTGACCCCATAGAGGGCCTGCGAGGCACGCTCCGGTTTGCGCTCGGCCGCATCATGCGAAAAGTGAATGTCAGGATATTTCTCCTGATTCGTCTTTACCCAGCGCTCGAAAGCCTCGCGACCATCGCTGGTGGCGGAGCCAAGGACAACCACCCCTAGGTCCTTGTATTGCGCCGCGACCGCTTGCGTGTGCGGAAAAGCCGCGATGCAGGGACCGCACCAGGTGGCCCAAAAATCGAGAATAACCACCTGACCACGATAGTCGGAAAGCTTCACGTCCTTGCCGGCCAGATCCTGCGTGGTGAAATCTGGCGCTAGCGCGCCGAGCTTGATCATCTCCTTGCGCGGGGTCTCCGCGGGTGTCGGCGGCTTGGTCTCTTCCGCAGTGAACACCTTGCGCGGCATGTCCGCCGGCGTGAGCTTGATGCCCGCGCGCAGCAGGAGATTACCCAGGGACTCGGCCGTGGCGGCACCGCCACCGCCATAGAAGCCGACGAAGCGCCCTTGCGCATCAATGACGAGATTATGCGGCACCGGTGCCATTGCGCCGCCCGAGAGCAAGATCGGGGCGGCCTTGCCAAAATGGGCGCTGGAAGCTTGGCGGAACGCGACCGTTTCCTCGACACTCATTTCATCCATCGGCTTCTCCGGACGGGGCGGGGCGCCTGCCGGATCGGCCAACACCGGGAAACTGATTTTGCCGGCGAGGGCGACGCGCAGTGCCGCGACTTGCTCGCTCGAAGCGTAGGCAGCCAAGGCGATGAACTGCACGCCTTGGCTGGCATAATTACGCGCCCAAGCTTCTTGGAAATTCACGATGTCATCACTAGGGGCTCCAGCGCCACCCCAGACGCTCAAAACCGTGGTCTTGCCGCGACTCAGCTCGCGCAACTGCACGGCCGCGCCGGCCGCATCAATCATAGTGATATCCGGCACCGGTCCACCGGCAATTAGCTTGGCGTAATTCTCGGTAAACCGCGGCTTGGGGTTGGTTTTTTCTGCCTCCATCGCGGCCGCGCGCGCCTTGGCTTGTTCTGCGGCGGCGGCGAGTTGCGCGCGCCCCTTGGCGACCGCCGCTGCCTCCACCTGCACGCCGAGTCCGGCGAGGGCCGCCTCGGTGCGGGCATCGTCCTTCCCGCCGTTGCCAACGATGACCGCGGCGATCTTGCCGTCGCGGCCGATCACAAACTGCGTGGGAATACCCGTGACGCCATAAAGTTTCGACGAGGCGCGCTCCGCAAAGGTCGCGGAACCGCGCTCATTAGGATCGAAGGTCCAGATCATGTCGGGATACTTCGGCTGGTTGCGCGGGATCCATTCCTTGAAGTTGGCGATGGTATCGCTCGTGCCGGAAGCGAGCACGATCACCCCCTGATCCTTGTATTTCGCGGCCAGTGCTTGCGTGTGCGGAAACGAGGCGATGCACGGACCGCACCACACCGCCCAAAAATCGAGAATGACAATCTTATCTTTGAAATCTGTCAGCCGCACTTTGTTGCCGCTGACATCGTGCATGACGAAGTCAGGCGCGACCTCTCCGGCCGCAAGCGTGCGCGGTCGCTCAGCGGTCGGGGCGGCCGCCGGAGAGGGGCGGATCGCGGCCATGCCGGGAGCCGGCGGCAGGGCGATCCGCTCTTTGATCACTTGCGCAACCGCCTCCCCGTCATCGGCCGTCAGCTTGATGCCAGCGCGATCAAGCGTTTGGCGCACCCAAGTGGCGACTTTAGGACCCATCCCAATAATGCCGCCGCAGAAGCGGCCATCGGCACCGATCACCACATAGGCGGGAAACATACCGACGCCGAACCGCATGTGGGCGACTGACTCCATGAAAGCCTTGCCCGCGGGGTCCCACGCGACCGTGTAACCCAGCGCCGCCGCCTCGGACTTGGCCCAGGTGTCGAAATCTGATCGCTCCGTGGCGACGTTGATCGCCCAAGCCGCCAGCCCTTGGTCTTTGTAGGCCGCGTGCAGCTTAGCGACATCATCGGCCGGAGCCCGGGCGCCAGTCCAGAAGGTGATCAGGACGGGCTTGCCCTTGAAAGCGGACAGCTTGACCTCCCGACCGTCCACACCGACGGCGGCGAAATCAGTGATCTCATCGCCAAATTTTACGGGCCCAAGCTGAGCGGTCGGCAGCCGCACAGCCTCGCTCTTGACCCCAGCGGGAACAGCGGCGGTCATGCCGCCACCCATCAGCGGCCTGCTGCCTACAGGAACGGCGGCCGTCTCGGTCATGGCCGGGATGGACTTGGGGGCATCGGTCGGCTCCGGCGGCAGATGCGAGGTGTCGATGGGCAGACCGCCCTTGGCGAGCAGGCGGGTGACATGGGGATTTTCACTCGGGCCGCCGCCGGTGGTCATGCCGACGATCCGGCCGTCGCGATCAATCAGGAAGAGCGTGGGAAAACCCGACACGCCATAGTGCGTATTAAAGACCGACTCGGGCCAGTTGCGGCCCGCCGGATCGTGAGCGGTGACGAATTTGTATTTGTCCCGATTGCGCTGCACCCAGCCATCGTAGTTCGCGCGAGTGTCGGAAGCACAGACGGCGAGGATGATGAGACCGTCGTTCGCAAATTTTTCCGCCAGCTCACTTTGGTGCGGCATAGAGGCGATGCAGGGGCCGCACCACGTGGCCCAGATATCGAGCAGCACGAGTTTGCCGCGAAAATCAGAGAGCCTCATTGCCTGCCCATCCGGTCCGATGACCGTGAAATCCGGGGCGAGATCCCCGGCTTTCAGGTTGGCGCGGACCGCCGCGCCGGCAGCGGGTGCCGGGACGGTTTCCGCCGCCAGAATCAAGGATGGAGCGCTAAAAAAAAGGGCCGTGCCGAGGGCAAGGCCGCGAAACAGTGAAACAATGATCATGGGATGGTTGGTAGTGCAGCAGGAATATACCCACCGATCACTTTGACTGGCACGATAACAGAGTGGTTCCGCCCCAACCATAGGCAAATAGTAACAAGCAGCACCAAAAAACGTGCCTTTTGTCGGTCGCCCCGCAAATTCCCGCCTGTGAGCACCCCCGCCCACACGCGCGCCATCGGTCAATTGCTGCTTGCCGCTCTTTTCTGGAGCTTGGGCGGGCTGCTGATCAAATCTGCCGACTGGCCGCCGCTCGCCGTCGCCGGCGGGCGCGGGATCGTGGCGGCCCTTTTTCTGGCGCTCACCAATCGCAAGTTGCGTTTCACCTTTTCGCCGGTGCAGCTGACCGCCGCCTTCGCCTATGCGGGGTGCACCGTGCTTTTCGTGGTGGCCACCAAGCTGACCACCGCCGCCAACGCCATTTTGCTCCAATACACCGCGCCGGTCTGGATCGCACTTTTTGGCGCATGGTTTCTCGGTGAACGGACCCGGCGCCTCGACTGGATCATCATCGTCGTCGTGCTGGGTGGCATGGCCTTGTTCTTCGCCGACGGTTTGGAGCTGACCGGTGCCATGGGCAATCTCGCCGGCGTGCTCAGCGGGGTGTGTTTCGCCGCGATGACCATCGCCTTGCGCAAGCAAAAGGACGGCTCCCCGGTTGAGTCGATCATCCTCGGCAACCTCATCGCCTTTGGCATCGGCCTGCCCTTCATGATTGGTGTGCCCGCGCCCTCACCCACCGGCATCGCAGCCATCGTAGCGCTCGGTGTGGTGCAGCTCGGTTTTTCTTATTGGCTTTATGCGCGGGCCATCCGGCAGGTCACCGCGCTGGAGGCCGTCATTATCCCCGTCATTGAGCCCATCCTCAATCCCGTGTGGGTCTTTCTCGCCAACGGTGAAAAACCGAGCCGCTGGGCCCTGCTTGGTGGCCTCATCGTTCTGTCCGCCGTAACCTTCCGCGCCCTACTCTCCCTGCGCCGCCCCCCACCCTCCACCCCAACCGGTTTGTCATCTAATAGATGACAAACCGGTTGGGGTGGACTGGAGCTGGATAAGGACGTTGGCAAGGGTGATGAGGCCGCCGCCCACGAGGAGGGTCCCGGTCAGAGTCTCATTGGCATAGGCAATCCCGGCCCAGACGGAAAATATTGCCGGCAGAAAGAGAGTCATGAGCGAACTGAAGATCGGCTCCACGCAGTAGATCAGCCCCGCCTCGGTTGTGGGGATTTTCCGCTGCCAGGCGTTCATGATCGAAAATGAACCCAGCGTGCAAAAAATCGTGAGGATGAGCGTGAGACCAAGCCAAGGTGGCGAGGCCCAAGGCCGAGCGAGGGTGGCCAGATCGGGTGCGGCCACTACCGCCAGCGCGGATAAAATCACCGCATGCGTAGCAAACATCACCAGCGTGATCTGACCGGCACGGTTGCCGGCGAACCGGCGGCGCTGGAGCCAAAGAATCTGCCCCATGAAAAATAATGACGCGAGGAGGGTTGCGGCCTCGCCGCGGCCTAGGCTGAGCTCACGCCAGTTGAAACGCCCCAAGATGGCGACCCCGGCCAAGACCAGCGCGGCGCTCAACCAAACGCGCGCGCCCGGATTTGCCCGTTGACGCACGGCGAACCAAACCGGCAGGAGAATCACATAAAACTGTGTCAGGAAAGCCGAGGTCGATGCCGCCGTGTAGTGCAGCCCGTCCACCTGCAAGAGCAGTCCTGTGCAGCCAAACAAGCCGATGCCCACGCCTTGAAATAGTTCGGCCCGGGTGATGGTCAGCGCCGCGAGTCGCTGCCACAGCAACAACACCACCGTCGCGAGCACGAAGCGCGGTGCCACCGCAGACAGCACTGAAAACCAACCTCCGGCGGTCGGCACCAACTGCGCATGCAACAAAGTGAGCGCCTTCACCACCGGAAAGCTCACCCCCCAGAGCAAGGTCGCCAGCAGCAGCATGCCGACGGCCTGACGGTGCTGGGGATGGCGGTCAGAGAGCATGGAGAAACGGCGCAGCGTGCGCCCGGTCGCCCGACCCGCAAGCGAATAGGCCGGAGCGGCAGCGTAATGATTGCGCAACGAGCGGAAGCCCGGCTCGACAAGCCCCGCCGGCACCGCCACTGCTTTTCCTGCATGGCGAAACGCGCGGTCGAAATCAGTAAGCTCTCCCGCAAGGACTATGAAGCCCGGGTGCCAAGGCTGCGCGAACAGCTCGTGCAATTGCAGGTGAAACTGCAACAACTGCCCTGCCCGGTCCTTCTGGTGGTCGGCGGCGTCGACGCCTCGGGCAAAGGCGACGCGGTCAATACCCTCCATGGCTGGCTGGATCCCCGCGGGGTGGAGGTTTTTGCCTTTCACCCGCCCACGGAAGAGGAGCGCGAACGGCCCCTGATGTGGCGCTATTGGCGCAATCTGCCGCCCCGAGGCCGCATCGGCATTTACGCCGGCTCTTGGTATTCGGAAGCACTGCGTGAAGCCGCCCAGCCGCGCGCCAAGCAGGCCGCCTTCCACCATGCCTTACAGCGTATCGAACATTTCGAACGCACGTTGGTGGCGGATGGCACCCTCATCGTGAAATGCTGGCTGCAACTTTCCAAAGCCGACCAAGGCCGGCGCCTGCGGGAGCTCGAGGACGATGTGCGCACCGCTTGGCGGGTGACGCCGGAAGATTGGGACAGCCACCGGCGCTACGCCCAACTCGACCGGCTCACCACCACCATGCTGCGTGCCACCCACCGGCCGAGCGCACCTTGGCAAGTGATCGATGCCGGCGATGTGCGCGCCCGCAATCTGGCGGTGGCGGAAATGCTGCTCACTCGTTTTCGTCCACACGTGCAGGCCGTGAAACGTCTGGCGGCCCCCGCTCGGCCGAAGCCGTTCGCCCCGTTGCGGCCCACGGGGCTGCGCCAACTCTCACGCCTGCCTCTGGACCAGAAACTTTCTGCGGCCGACTATGAAGTGAAACGCGACAAATGGCTCGGTCGGCTCAATGGCAGCGTCCGCGCAGCCGCGGCCCAACGACGCTCGATTGTGTTTGTCTTCGAAGGTTGGGATGCCGCCGGCAAGGGCGGGGCGATCCGTCGGCTCACGAGCGCCATCGACGCCCGCGACTGTCGCGTCATTTCCGTCGCTAAGCCCACCGACGAAGAAAAATCGCATCATTACCTCTGGCGGTTCTGGCGTCACGTGCCCCGCGCCGGCATGGCGACGATCTATGATCGCTCCTGGTATGGCCGGGTATTGGTCGAACGGTTGGAAGGTTTCGCGCGGGACGATGAGTGGCGGCGCGCTTACCGTGAAATCAACGACTTTGAAGCCCAGCTCGCCGCGCGCGGGATCATCGTCATAAAATTCTGGCTCCACATCAGCAAGGACGAGCAGTTGCGCCGCTTCCGTCATCGCGAGACGACGGAATACAAACACCACAAAATCAATGCCGAGGACTGGCGCAACCGCCGCAAGTGGGCGGCTTACGAAATCGCCGTTGGCGATATGTTGGTGCTCACCCATCGTCCGCAAGCCCCCTGGCATCTCGTGCCCGCTAACAACAAGCAACACGCCCGTTTACAGGTGTTGAAACTCGCCTGTAATCAGATCGAGCAGGCCCTTGGCATCAAACCGGCTTAAGACTCGGAGCTTTTACGATTCGCGGCGTCCAAGCCCCGGCCACGTGTCGCCAGAAAACGATGAAAGGCAGCCGCGAGTTCGGCAGGTTTCAGCGGCTTGGTCAGATAATCGTTGGCTCCGGCGGCGAGCACACGCTCACGCTGCTCCTGACGTGCATCAGCCGTGAGCGCGATGATCCAGACATCGCGCATCTTCTCTCCGGACTCACCCCGTCGGATATGCTCAATGGCCATGGGGCCGTCCATCACGGGCATATGCAAATCCATGAGGACTACATCGTAATCCCGCCGCGCCAGCTCCTCGACCGCGATGCGGCCGTTGTCCGCCATCGTCCAATGGCAGCCAAGCTTCCCGAGCACCCGTTGCATGAGACGCTGGTTGACGGGATTGTCCTCCACCAACAGCACCTGCAGGCTAAAGCTGCCCATGGCTGCGGCCACGGTGGCCGCTGGCCGCACCGCTACGGGCGAGGTGAGAATCGCCCGCAGTGCCTGATGATGCACCGGTTTGTTGATCAGGAGACGGCAATGCGGACGCAAGGCCGCACGCGTGGACGCCGGGAGCACGAGCGGCACCAGCCCGATAATCTTTTCACGGGGAAGGCCCGGCCGGGCCTCGTCCGTGGCGGCGAGTTGCGTGGCCGCAGCCAGATCGAGATCTAGCAAAGCCAGATCCCAACTTTGGCCCGGCAGCTCTGCCGCGGTGGTTTCGAGAGTGAGCGCACCCCAACGCTGGCCCAAACGGGTGAGTTCACGCCGCAAACCGCCGGGAGCGGCGGCGACCACCAAGCGGAGCCCAGCCAGATCGGTGACCGCCGGCG
>JBDNGL010000084.1:0-34831 GCA_041689285.1 Opitutaceae bacterium | reverse complement strand
TGCGTTCCACGCCGTAAAAACCCGGGCCGGGTTCCGCAATGACCACCATGGTCGGGTCATCCAAGACGGCAAACGCTTGGGCTGGTTGCTTGGTCGCGGGCAGGAAGTAGCGGATGCCAAGGATCAGGGCGGCGATAGCCAACGCCGCCAACAAACTGTGACGCAAAACAGGGGACATGCAGCCGCCACGTTACACCGGCGGGAAGCACGGCGGCGAGTCAGACTTTTTAGCCGCCCGTTTCGCCGACCGGAGCAACGATCGGCGCCGGGGCTACCTGCCAGAAATAATGCCCGTGCAGGTTGTGATTAATGCGGATGAAGCCTGCCGCGATGATGACCAGCAATCCGAGGAGCACCCAGAAGCGGACCGGGCTCCCTTCTTGCGCATAGGGGTCATCGAGCGTGCGTTTAGAGTTGGCCGGGAGCTTGGCCTGTTCAGTGAGCGCGGCCCCAAGTGGCATATTTATTTTCACCCGTCCGTTGATGGCCCAGCCGTTGGCGTCGAGAATGGGGCCGAGGTTGCGCTGCCGGAGCTTGATCCAGGCAATGAGCATCGACGGTCCCGAGATGGCGAGGATGATGCCGAGGATGCCGAGCGGCATGAAGATGCCCAACCCCATGAAGCCGGCAACGAAGCCGCCGAAGAGCGTGCCGAGAGCACCGGCACCGACGCCGAGGGCCGCCACGGTGCCGACTTCGAATTTCGGCTTTGCTGGAACCGCGGAGGCAGGTTTGCCGGCAGCGGCGGTGTCCACCGTGCTGGTCGCGGCTGCCTGGAGGCGATTGGTCGCGGCGTTGTCCGCATCGGCGGCGCGTTTCGCCACCTGTTCCTCGATGAAGCGGACAAATTTTTTGTAGGGCGACCAGAAGGCCTGCCGCACACTGATAGGGCTATCGATGAGCTTGGTGATGGTCGCATCCCAGTCGCGGCCCTTACGATCATAGAACACCCCATGCCGACCGACAAAGAGGTAGTCGCTGTCGCCTTGCGTGAAGCAGGCAGCGACTTGCATGGACTCACCGCGACGCTTGCAGTCAACGTAGGCAATATAGGCCTTGCTCATCGCAGCCAGCGTGGCGTGGGCGGCAGCGCTTTCCACCCGCACACAGAGTTCACAGGAACGGCTGTCGAGGAAGAGCGTGCCGGCTTGGAAAATCGCAAGGCGTTCCCGCGAGAAAAAATCCGCAAAATTGACATAATTATGCAGGAGTGCGCGCAGGTCGCGATAATAGCGGGCGAGGCGCTCGACGTCGCTGATGGCCTTAAACTCGGGCTCCAGCGCCTTGTCCTTCGCCACCAGCTCAGCCAGTGCCGCGCGACCGGACCCGGCGATAATTTCCTTCGCCCGGGGGAGGCCGAGTTTTTCCACGGCGGAGCCGGCCTTGCCACCGAGCCAGGTTTCGTAGGCCGCAAACTTGCCGGTGAGCTCGGCCCAGTCGGCGGCACTGAGCGCCACCTTGCCGGCACCGAAGATGGGCGTGACTACCGTGCGGTGCAGCGTGGCGAGCGCGTCGGCCCATGCGGGATTGACGCCCTCAAACAAAGGCAACAACTGGCTCGCCTCAATGCGGGCGAGCGGAAATGCCGATACTTCCCCGGCCGAGAGTTTCAGGTCCTTGGCGGCGATATCGAGGTATTCGGTCTCGCTGCGGTTGAGGGCGGCGATGGCGCGGGCATCGAAGGCCGCCAGCCGACAGCGCGCAAAATAGTCTTCCACCTTGGTCCGCACAGCCTTGATCGCGCTGCACGCGGCCGCCGTGGCGTCGCCGAGCACGGCGATATCCTTGGTGCCGCTCTGTTCCACCCAGACGGTGTAAGCAGCGAGATCCCCAAAAAAAGTTTCGATCTGCGCGGGCGTGATGCCGGTGGCACCCGAGCGGCTGGTGGTGCCGCCGAGGCAGGCGATGATGTCCTTGATCAGCGCCTGCGTGGTCGTATCCTCAGTGGCCTCTGGCGGAATGACGCCGGAGCCATTGAGCACGCTGGCCGCAAAGATGGCGGCCGTATTGGCCGCGTCAGCCGTGGTCAGGGCGCTGTCCTTGCCCCTACCGAGACTCCGCAGAATTTGTTTGGCGGAAGAAAGCAGCACCTTGCCGCCAGGCGCGGCCTCGTTGATCGCGGCGAGGGGCAGGCTGTCGCTGCCGTGCAAGAGGTCGGCCGGGTTATTCAGGCGGGCGGTGGCCCACTTGACGGCGGCAAGCAGCTCGGGGACGCGAATCCGGCCGTCGCTGTCGCCATCGACGAGTGCGAGCGTCGTTTCGTCAATTTCGAGGCCCTTAACCGGACAGCTCAGGGCAACCCAGAGCTTTTGGTCGAGCTGATCTAGGCCGAGGAGATCAGCGCTGGTCTCCAGCGAGACCTGATCGATGCCGCCGATGCGAAAAAATTTCCAGACGTGGGTGGAGGTGGCAGCGCTAGACATAAGGGGATTGGGTGTGATCAGGAAGATTTGAAGAAATATACCGCTTGGCAATCTGTCAGCTAGTGAGTCAACCCCGCTGTAGCGTGATCACACACTCTAAATGTCGGGTCTGCGGGAACAGGTCGAACGGTTGCACGGCGGCAAGTGTGTAGCCGGCCGCGAGACACCCCTTCAGATCGCGCATCTGGGTGGCGGGATCGCACGACACATAGACCACGGTGCGTGGCCCGTAAGCTAAGAGCTGGTTCAGGAAGAATTCGTCGCAGCCCTTGCGGGGTGGATCGATGATGACGGCGGTGTCGGTTGCCACCAAGGCGGGGTCGAGGCCGGCAAAAATCGTCGAGGCGTCGCCGGTGGAGAAGATCGCGTTGGCAATGCCGTTGGCGACGGCATTTTCCCGGGCGAAGCGGATTGATGATTCACTCAATTCGATCCCAATGACGCGCTCGAAGGCTGGCGCACAACTCAGTGCGAACAAGCCACTGCCACAGTAAGTATCCACCAGAAACCGGGCGCCGCTAGCGGCGGCTTGGGTGCGCACATACGCCGTGAAATCAGCCAGAATAAAGGGATTGTTTTGGAAAAAATCCCGGGCGAGAAAACGCAGCTTCAGGTCGCCAACCGTCTCCGTGATGACCGCGTCAAAGTCGGTGGTCACCACGCCACTGGCCTCGCGGAGTAGCAAGGTGGCGCCGCGGGCATAGGTTTCACGCTGTCCGAGCACCCGCGCCCGGGCAGCGGTGAGCCGGTCGTTGATGGCGTCGGTCGCGATGGGGCAACGCGGCACATCGACGATGTCGAACCGGGTGCCCTGACGCAGAAACCCAATCGGCATGGCGCCATCAGGTCGCGGCGGATTGAAACGCGGCGTAATCTTTGAGCGATAGCCGAATTCCCGCGGTGAGCCGATGACCGGGGCGACGGGAAACGTAACCCCGGCCATGTGCTGGAGAAGTTCCTCGACTTGCCGACGCTTCCACGCGAGCTGCTCCGCGTAGGTAAAGTGCTGATATTGGCAGCCGCCGCAACGCCCAAAGAGTTCGCAGCGCGGCGTGATCCGGTGCGGTGAAGGCATCAGCACTTCGACCAAGTCCGCCTCGGAGAAATTCTTGTGATTGCGGAATACGCGGACCCGGACGCGTTCACCCGGCAGGGTAAACGGCACCATGACTACCCACCCTGCTTCACTACGCTCCGCTGAGCTTCGCAGGGTTAGCCCATCGTCGGAGCTCTCAGCCGCAGGCAGCCGCATGCGGCCCAAACCGACGCCGAGGTTGGTGAGCGTCGAAATCTCCAGTTCGATCTCCGCGTGATAGGCGAAGGGGTAGTCGTTGAATTTATTTTTGGCCAAGGCAACCGTTAGGACACAGAGGTTTTAGGGATTTGCCTAGTCTGAAGTCTCTGTGCTCTCTATCTCCTCGTGGCCCCCGAGAAAATCACCAGCCTCCAGAATCCGCGCGTGAAACAGTTGGTCAAGCTGCGCGATCGTCGCCCGCGCGATGAAGCCGGGGTATTTCTCGTGGAAGGCTACCGGCAAATCCGGCGCGCCCTAGAGAAGACCGTGCCGCTGCCAGAGCTGTATTTTTCCCCCGACTGGTTTTTAGGGGAAAACGAACCGGCCCTGCTCGCCCAAGCGGAAGCCGCGGGCGCCAAGCTCTTCGAATTGACGAAGGAGGTTTTTGCCAAAGTAGCCTACCGCGAGCGTCCCGATGGCCTGCTCGCCGTCGCCCCGCAGTGGCGGACCAAACTCGAGGACTTGGATGAAGTTGTAGGTCGGGGTCTCCGAACCCCGCCGCTTGAGACGTCTCCTTCTCAGACGGGGTCCAACGACCCTGCCTTACAGCGAGCGCCGTTTTTACTCGTGGTCGAGGCCATCGAAAAACCTGGTAACCTCGGCACTATCCTTCGCAGCGCCGATGCCGCCGGCTGCGACGCGGTGATCGTGTGCGATCCCGTGACGGACATTTTCAACCCCAACGTCGTGCGCGCTTCGACCGGGGTGTTGTTCTCCGTGCCGCTCGTGGTCGAGGAAAGCGCGCGGGTCCACACCTGGCTGAAAGCAAAAGGGATTCGCACCGTGGCCACGACCCCGCACACCCCTAATCTCTACACCCAGACCGACCTCCGTGGCCCGCTCGCCGTGATCATGGGTAGCGAACAATACGGCCTGAGCGAGTTCTGGATGAAAGGTGCCGACGTACTCGTGCGCATTCCCATGGCCGGTCAGGCCGATTCCCTCAACGTCGCCATGGCGACGATCATCACGCTCTTCGAGGCGGTGCGGCAGCGCACCTTCCGACACTAAGGCCTCGGCGGAACGTTTTTTATGTGCGCGATGAGTTCGGCCGTGCCTTGGGTCATGCTGATACTCGGGGTGTAGCCGAGGTCGCGACGGGCGGCGGTGAGGTCGAACCAGTGATCCTTGGCCAGCTCGGCCGCAATGAAGCGGGTCATGGGCGGTTCACCTTTGAGCGGCAGCACACGCCAGAGGGCTTCGCAGACAGTGCCGATGGCTGCGGCCGTGCGGAGCGAAATTTTTCGGGTGATGGGAGGTTCGCCGAGTCCGATCAGCAGGCTATTGATCCAATCCCAGAGCACGACAGGCTCGCCGTTGGTGATGAAGTAAGCGCGGCCACCGGCCGCACGTTTGTCATCTAATAGATGACAAACGTGGAGGGCCTGCTCGGCGAGGAGGTGCGCGTCCACGGCGTTTTCGACATGGACCATGTCCACGCGGTTTTTGCCGGTGCCGACGATCCGCAGGCGGCCGGCGCGGGCGCGGGCGAGCACGCGCGGGACGAGGTGGGGATCGCCGATGCCCCAGATGAGGTGCGGGCGCAGGGCGACGGTGCGGAGTTCCAGTGAATTGGCGGCCAATACCTCGCGCTCGGCGAGCGCCTTGGTGAGCGGATAGGGGCTGGGACAACTCGTTGTGAGCGGCAGCGATTCATCGGCACCGGCAAGCTCGCGGCCGTTGTAAACAACGCTCGGCGTGCTGGTGTAAACGAGTTGGCGCACGCCATGCCGGCGGCAACCGGCGAGCAGCGCCTGAGTGCCGAGGAAGTTGGTGCGGTAAAAATCTTCGTAGCGGCCCCAGACGCCCACGCGCGCGGCGGTGTGAAAGACCGTGCTCATGCCGGCGCAAGCAGCCTGCACCGCCGGCGCATCCTCCAGCGAGGCGGTGATGAAACGCACGCCACGCTTTTCCAGATCAGGCGCGGCGCGGCGCGCCAGCACGGTGACCGCGCAGCCTGTTCCCAGCAGGCGCTCGACGAGCCGCCGCCCCAGAAAACCCGTGCCGCCGGTGACGAGGATACTCATCGTTTGGGATCGCTTGCGTAGCCTTTGGCCGTCGCCGCCCAGACGGCAAGTGCGAGGCGGTGGATTTTGGCGTTGTGCCGAACATCGACCGGCAGTTGCGCGTGGAAATAGAAAATCTTGATGCCGGCGGTGTGGGGATGCGTGAGCGCGAGGTGACGCAATTCACGGGCGAGCCCGCGTGCTTCCTTGGAATCCCTCACCGTCGTTTCAACCACGAGTGCGGGCTGCCGGGTATCACCCGCCCCCGCGCCGATGAGCGCGCAGCGTCGGGCCCGGGGATGTTGCCGGAAAACCTGTTCACAGGGCTCGGTAAAAAGCCGACCCTCCGCAGTGGGCACGCTCTCGACTTTGCGGCCGCAAAACCAAAGGCGACCCTCCGCATCAACATAACCGCAGTCGCCCATCCGGTGCCAGAGGGTAGCGCCATCCGAGATTTTCGCCGCAGCCGTGGCGCCGGGCAGGGCGTCATAGCTTTTAGTCACGACCGGACCGCTAACGATAATCTCACCGATTTCGCCCGCCGGGACTTCGTGCAGTTCACCGCCCGGCGTCGCCAAACCAATGACTTTTATCGCCACGCCCGGCAACGGGCGGCCGACACAGGCCCCGCGCACGGCAGTCGGATCGATTTCTCCGGCCGACACGGAACTCACGGGCAAGGCTTCCGTGGCACCATAGGGGCTATGCAGCGCGCCTGCGGTGAGCCAGCGCCCGGGGTTAGCCCACAATGCGGCAGGGACCGGGGCACCGGCACACAGCACTCGCCGCAATGACGGGAGCGTGAGCTGGTTCTCAATGCAGTGTTGTTGAATCTTGAGCCAGAGCGTGGGCGAGCCAAAGGAGTTAGTTATTTTTTCCTGCCGGATGGCCTGCACGATTTTGGCGGGGTCCACTGCAGCTGGGTGGCGCGGATCAATTTCAGGCACCACGGTGGTCATCCCGAGGGCCGGGTTGAAGAGCGCGAAAATCGGCAGCATGGGCAGATCAACCTCGCCCGGCGTGATGCCGTAGGTGGCCCGGATGAGGTCCACCTGCGCGGCGAACATGCCGTGTTCGTAACACACGCCCTTGGGGGCACCAGTGGAGCCGGAGGTAAAGAGAATGGCGGCAAGATCGGTCGCCGCACTGTCCACCAAAGCGGGTCTTTGATTGATGGCTTTCGTGGGAGCACAGCGCGCCGTGGAAGCACCGCTGACCCAGACGCGCACTTTGACGCTGTGGAAGGTGCGGCGGAAAATTTGGCTGCTGAGCTGCGCCAACGGAATCCCCACGAGGGCGCGCGGCTGCGAACGCCGCACACAGGCGAGAAAACTTTTCAGACCCATGCCGGGATCAATGATGACGGGCACCGCACCGAGCTTGAACAGGGCAAAAGCGACCGCGATGAGCGGCAGCCCCTGCTTGACCATCAGCAAGGTGCGATCACCGCGCCGCACGCCAGCGGTGGTGAGGCAGGCGGACCAGGCATCAACCTCGCGGTCGAGTTCCGCGAAAGAGAGCGCAAGATAATCGATGTCACCGGCGGCCGTGCGGCCGCGCGGAATCTTCAAGGCTGGATGGTCCGGCTGACGGGCCGCCATGAGCGGTAGGTGGCGCGCGATGTTGGCAGACGCAGACATCGGGAGGCGGGCACGGGTCAGACCTGCTTGAGCGCCGGGAGCTGGCGGAGCAGATCGGCCTGCCAAGGGAGCAGAATTTCATCAAGCTGCTGCGGTCGCCGCGCGATCTGCGCGAGTTGGGAACGGTTGGCGATCAAGGTCGGCTCAAGGGTGAGCTGCGCGGCGAGTTTGTCGCGATCAGCCTTGATGCGGTCCTGTAAAGCCACCTCGGCATTGGTGAGCGACGCGTGATTGGGATCGCGACCCCGGCGGCGCGGTAGCGTTTGCGGATCGCGCGCGAAGCCGGCCTTGACTGCCGCCGCGAGCGAGCCGATGAGCCGGCTGTGCCGCTTGCCGAGATTGACTTGGGCGAGAATGGCGGCTTCGGCCTCGCCCGCTTCAGCGGCCTCGGCGATGGCGACGATTAGTTTGTTGCCGCAAACCTTGAAGGGTGGCGTGTCGAGCCGCTCGGCCTGAGCCTGCCGCCAATGCCAGACGGCATGCAAGACGGTGAGGCCGGTGCCACGCAACCGCTCGCTGCCGCCGATGCGCCAGTCGTTCTCGTCCGGCGGGGCAAAGCCGGTCATCCCAGACTCGATCTGGGCCTCGCATTGCTGACGGAGCCAGTCGAGGCGGTTGAGCCGGGCCAGTTCACGGGTGAGAATATCGCGCAAGGCCGGCAGGTGCCAGACGTCGAGCGAGGCGTAATCGAGCATCTTCTGCGTGAGCGGGCGCTTCGACCAATTGGCTTTTTGTGAATCCTTGGAGAGTTTGACGCCGAAGTGGTCCTCGAGCAACGAAGCGAGGCCGACCCGTGGCCGGTTGAGTAGCTGCGCGGCGAGCATGGTGTCGAAGATGGTCTTGGGCCGGAAGCGGCAGAAATCGTGCAGCAGGCGGATGTCGAAATCGCTGCCATGCATGACGAGGTGCTTTTGCGCGAGTCGGGACCAGAGTCCGTCGAGCGGCAGGCCAGCCAGCACATCCACAAGATACACCTCGCCGTCGACCAGAAACTGCAGGAGGCAAACCCGCGTCTTGTAATGGAACATGTTGTCGGCCTCGGTATCGAGGGCGACCTCGTCCACGCGATCAAGCGCGGCCAGCAGCGGGGTGAGCTGGTTGGGTTGATCGATCAGGAGATATTCGGGAGGATGGGAACTCACTTTTACACCGAGTAAGCGGCGCAGACTCACGGGAAGGAATCGGGAAATCATCAGGCGGGAAGCGCGCAAGGCGCGGCGGGAACGTTCAACAGGGAAAGCCCAACGTTCAACGCCCAAGTTGAGCACCGCGTCAGGTGCCCGCCCATGCAGACAGAAAAGCGTCGATCAACCGTGGCAGATCGTCGCTATAACCGCCCTCCAGAAGGGCGGCAGTGGGTCGGCCGGCTTCATTTAACCAACGGCCAAGGGTGGCAAAATCCTCGGTTTCAAGCGTCATTTCGGTGATAGGATCGCGCGCATAAGCATCAAAACCTGCGGAAACGAGTATTAGGTCGGGCGAAAAATCGAGCACCGCCTGCCACGAGGCAGCCATGGCAAGCATGTGGCTGGCGCGCGGGGTATGGGGACGCACCGGCCAGTTGCGGCAGTTGTCAAAGGAAGTGGTGCCGGTGTCGGGGTAACCTGGGAATTGATGCACCGAGGTGAATAGAATTCCCGGCCGCCCGTGGACGATGGCCTCGGTGCCGTTGCCGTGATGGGCGTCAAAATCCCAGATGGCGACCTTGGCTGCCCCGGAGCCTTGGGCGTGGAGCGCCGCGATGGCGATCTGGTTGAGATAGCAAAAGCCCATCGCTTGATCTGCCATGGCGTGATGCCCGGGAGGACGCATGAGGCCGAAGGCCTTGTGCCCGGCCCGCGCCGCCTCCGCCGCCGCACAGGCGGCCCCAACCGCCCGCCGGGCGTGGTCGCCAATGGCCGAGAAAAACGGCGTGTCGGCATCAAAGTCGACCGACTGGAGTAGCCGTTTAAGGTGGGCCGGAGTGTGACCCAGCAGCAGGATTTCATCGGGGGCGGCGGCCGGCACCCGCCACTCCCAATCCGGATGGGCCGCCCGCAAGTGCGCGGCGCTGCGCAAGGTGCGGGCGGGCTGCTCGGGACGCATGGAGGAACCGTAGTCGGCGCATTGCGGATCGTAGAGGATAAGCATGGGAGGATTGGCCACAAAACGCAATAATGCACAAAAAAGCCAAGCAGTCAGCGCGGGCGACCCGATGAAAACTCTTTGTGCTTTTTGTGGTTTTGGTGGCTATTGGTTGGTCATGAAAGTCGTCGTGCTCTGCTCCGGGGGGATGGATTCTGTGACCGCGCTCCATTGGGCGCGGCGGGAGCATGCCATCGCGGCGGTGGTAAGCTTTGACTACGGCGCGAAACACAATCACCGCGAGCTGCCCTTCGCGGCGGAACATGCGGCGACTCTGGGAGTGCGGCACGAGCTCATCACATTGGATTTTATGAACCGGTTATTTGCCTCGGATCTGCTGAAGAGTGGCGGGGAGATTCCGGAGGGCCATTACGAGGCGGCCAATATGAAGCAGACCGTCGTGCCTTTCCGGAACGCCATCATGCTCTCGATCGCGAGCGGCTTCGCCGAAAGCGTCGGTGCCGAGGGCCTCGTGATTGCGGCCCATGGCGGCGACCACGCAATTTATCCGGACTGCCGCGAGGAATTCATGCGGGCGATGGGCGACGCGCTGCGGCTCGGCACTTACGCCGGCATCCAATTGTTGCGGCCCTTCATCGCGCTGACAAAAGCGCAGATCTCCGCCGCCGGGGCGGAGCTGGGCGTGGACTTCACACGCACCTGGTCGTGTTACAAAGGTGGCGAAATCCACTGTGGCAAGTGCGGCACCTGTGTGGAACGGCGCGAAGCCTTCACCCTAGCGGGGCTCCCCGACCCCACGGAATACGAAGCCCGCCCGCCGCTGCCGGAAAAACCGGGAGGAACCCGCTAAGTGGCACCCGTCACCGCTAATTTACCAGCTCGGGTAGTTGGCGCCGATGAGCAAAATTTAGCGGTTTAATCATACCATGTTCATCGCTGAAATTTTTTATTCCCTCCAGGGCGAGGGTGAGTTGACGGGCGTGCCGTCTGTCTTTGTGCGCACCAGCGGTTGCAATCTACGCTGCAACTGGTGCGACACCCCCTACGCCTCGTGGACACCCGAAGGCAAACCGCGCACGGTGGAGCAGCTTGTGGCCGCCGTGCAGGATTACCCGCTCGCGCGCCATGTAGTGCTAACCGGCGGCGAGCCGATGATCGCAAAGGGCATCCAAGAACTGACGGCAGCGCTGAAGCTGCTGGGTTACCACCTCACCATCGAAACCGCCGCCACAGTGGCGCCGGAGGGCATCGCGAGTGATCTCGCCTCGCTTTCACCCAAGTTGCTTAATTCCGCGCCGGACAACCGCCTGAGCCAGACCTGGCGAAAAAAACACGAGGCGCTGCGCTGGCAACCGGAGGTCGTGCGCGCTTGGGTGGATGGCTACAATTATCAGTTCAAATTCGTGGTTACGCAGCCGGGCGACGTGGACGAACTTGAGGGCATGCTCGCCTCGCTGCGGCGCGAGATCCCACGACACAAAGTGCTGCTGATGCCGGAGGGCATCACCCCCGAAGCGATCCGCGCGCGGGCGGGCTGGCTCGGCGAGCTCTGCAAGGCGCGCGGTTATCGTTACGCGCATCGCCTGCATCTCGATCTTTATGGCAACACGCGTGGCACCTAAGCGCCGGTCGCCCGCGCCGCGGCCCGCGCCGCGAAAGCTTTCCGAGGAACTGGCTGATCTCCAGAGCCGCTTTGCCCAGAAGCCGGTGACGCTGCGCGAAGTGATCTACCGCCTGCGCGGCCGGGCCTACCTGCTTTTGCTGATCCTGCTTGCCCTGCCCTTCATCACCCCGATTCCGCTGCCCGGGCTTTCCACTCCCTTCGGGCTGGCGATCACCTTCATCGCCTTCCGCCTCGTGCTGGGGCAACGGCCATGGTTACCCATGCGGCTGCAGCGTCGCGAGCTGCCGGCGGGGTTTTTCACCAAGCTTTTTGCGGTGGCGGCTTGGGTGATCCGATTGCTGGAAAAATTCCTGCGGCCGCGGTTGCCCGCGGTTACCGGCAGCGGGCTTTTGCTGCAGTTGCACGCCCTACTGATCCTGCTGGCAGCGTTGACGCTGCTCCTACCGCTGCCGATCCCTTTCACCAATTCATTTCCCGCGTGGGCGATCCTGCTGCTGGCGGGCGGGATGTTGGAGCGGGACGGTGGGTTCATCCTCGCCGGCTATGTCGTGTTCGCCGCGGGGGTGCTGTATTTCGTGTTTTTGGGCGAGGCGGCGGCACAGGGCGTGGAAGCCCTGCGGCACTGGCTGCGGACGTAAGTTGGCTCAGTCGTAGCAGCGCCCCTGCTGGCGCTGATGGAAGCGCGGCGGAGAAGCCGGTGAACCCCGTCCGGTAAACAGGAAACGCTGATGCGCGGGGACACCAGACGGGACGCTGGGGGCAACGAACCCTACCCTCTTCCAAACCAATGTTCGTATTACGAACATTGGTTTAGCGGTGGCTCAAAATTCGTCGAAGGCGATCTGGGTGGCGGGGACACCGAAGCCAGCCAGCATTTTGGTGCAGGCCTTGATCATCTGTGGTGGGCCGCAGAGATAGTATTCGACGGCGCGCGGGTTGGGATGATCGCGCAGGTATCGCGCGAGTACGACTTCGTGGATGAAGCCGGTGAGGCCGGTCCAGGCGTCTTCCGGCAACGGGGAGGACAGGGCGAGGTTGAACGAGAAGTTGGGATGATCGGCGGCGAGGCCATTGAAATAATCCTCATAGAAAATCTCCTGCCGCGAGCGCGCGCCATACCAGTAGCTGACCTTGCGATGGGTGTTTTCGGTTTCGAAAAGGTGCGAGAGATGGGCGCGGAGCGGGGCCATGCCGGCGCCGCCGCCGATGTAAACCGCCTCCTTCTGAGTGGGCTTGAGGTGGAAGTCACCAAAGGGACCGATGGCCGTGACGGTGTCGCCGGGCTTGAGGCTGAACATGTAGGCGGAGCCGACGCCGGGTGGACAGGCCTGACCGGGGGGCGGCGTGGCGATGCGGATGTTGAAGCGCAGCTGCCGCTCGGTGGCGGCGTTGCTGGCGAGCGAGTAGTTGTTGCGACGGCTGGCGCCAGCGGGGTTGGCCGCGACGAGAGCGAACACGTGTTGGGCGCGCCAGACGGAGGCGAAGGGCTCGGGAATGTCGAATGATTCGAACCTGATCTCACTGTAGGTCGGGATGTCGAACTGGAGATAGTCGCCGGGGGTGAACGGAATTTTCCGTGTGGGGTCCACCGGTTCCAGCACGAGATCCTTGATGAAGGTGGCAACGCTGCGGTTGGTAACGACGCGCAGAGCATAAGTCTGCCGCGCGCGAGCACCGGCCCCGCCGGGCCGGCTGACGTTGAGCCAGAGGCGGCCACGGCGTTCCTCGAGCGGATAGGTGGCGAGGCCGCGGCAGACGGGCGAACGGGCCGGCGAACCATCGGCGAGGTTGAACCGGCCGTTGTGCTTGGGGCACTCGATGATTTTCCCCTTCACGAGGCCATCGGCGAGGTGGGTGTTGCCATGGGTGCAGACGCCATCGGTGGCGTAGAGCGTGCCGGTTTCGTCGCGGTAGAGCGCATAGGTTTTGTGGCCGTGATCGAACCGTATGACCTCGGCTGGGCCGAGGTCGGCGGCCGCGCAGATTTCGACCCAGCCTTCCGCATCGGGCGGCGCATCGCCGCTGAGGGCTTCGTTTCCGGCGGAGCGAACCGGCGGAGCGGGCAGTTTGCGCTTCACATGATGCGCCGAGTCTTTCACTTGGCGAAGGATCGTGGGGATGATTTCCCGGAAGGCCTCGACGAGGCCGTTGTAGGGCACGGGCATGTCGGGCTTCACCAGCGCGTGCAGACGCGGCAGGTTGTGATACGGCACGAGCGGAAACATGTGGTGTTCCACGTGGTAGTTCATGTTCCAGTAGAGATAGCGGTGAACGGGATTCATGTAGACCGTCCGGCAGTTGAGCCGGTGATCGAGCACGTTTTCAGCGAGTCCCGCGTGCTGCGTGTAACCATAGACCAACATCAACCAAGTGCCGAAAATATTGGGGAGCCCCACATACATCAGCGGCAGGATACTCCGCGTGTAAATCGCTAAGCCGAGGGTGACCGCGTAGATCAATACGTAAATGCGCGCCTTGAAACAGATTTTGGGAAACTCGCTCTCAGGGATGTAGGTTTTCTCCTGCGGGCGCATCCGACCGCGCGCGTGCGTGAGAATCTGACCGAAGTAGTTGCGATAAACGCCCAGGTTGAAAATCCCCAAAGCCATGGCCCGCAGGTTCGGCGGTCGCGGCACGGCGATCTCAGGATCGCGGCCGACGATGATGGTATCGCTGTGATGGCGCGTATGGCTCCACCGCCAGAGTGTGGACTCGCGCATGACCATGAACGAGGCGAGCTCGTAGAGTGCGCGGTTCATCCAGTCGGTTTTGAAGGCGGTGCCGTGTTCGGATTCATGCCAGCGCGAATCTGAAGTGGACCCGTAGAGCGCCGCATAGATCGCGTAGGGCATGGCCGCCCACCACGAGCCCCAGAGCAGATAGGTCGCGTAGCCGCTGACGAAAAGCAGGGCGAACCAGAGCAGCGTGTCGCGGATGGCCGGGCCGTCGCGCCGCTCAAGGAGCTTGCGCATCTCGGCGCGCGGCACGGGGCATTGATACCAGTCGGCCTCGGCGAGGCCCTGTTCGACGGCGGCCGCCGCATTCACGCCGACGAGGGAATAATCGAGATGTGTCGGGGGCGCGGTCAGCACGGGGGGTTTGGAACTCATGGTGCGATTGGGGAGAGACGAGTGAAAAGAATTTATTCGTGATGAAAGATTTCCTCCATGTCGGCCCACCACTCGCCTTCCCGACGGGTGGCAAGCGGGGCGTGGCAGGGTTTGTTGATCGCCCACCAACGTTGTGTGACGGGGGCGGCGGCAATACGGGCTGAGTCGGCAGCATAATCGGCGCCGTGATATTCAAAATAACTGAAGAGCCAGCCGTCTTTGTGGTAGATGGAATAATTCCGGATGTGGCAGGCGGTGAGGACCGCCAGCACGTCGGGCCAGACCGCGGCATGGAGGTGTTTATACTCCGCGTATTTTTCCGGGCGCACCTGAATCACTGAGCCGTGGCGTTGCATGGGGGTTTTAATTTGTGGAAAAAGCGTAAACCGTGGTGCGGTGCTGGGGAAGGCCCGGGTGAACCAAGATGTCGCCGAGGTCGGGGCGATGGGTGCCGTCGGGATAGCCCTGGCATTCGAGGCAGAGTCCGTGATGGGGAGAGTAGGCGCGACCGGACTTGCCGGTGAGCGTGCCGTCGAGCGCGACCCCGGTGTAGAACTGCAGCGCGCAGTCGTTGGTGGAAACCTCAAGCACACGACCCGAGCCGGACTCCGTCACGCGGGCGACCGGCGTGGGTTCAACCGAGGCCGAGGCGCGAATGAAATAATTCTCGCCGTGAGCCTTGAAGAGGCCGGGCAACGCATCGCCGAGGCGGCGGGGTTGCCGGAAATCGTTACCCGTGCCAACCACAGGCATAAGGCTGCCAGACAGGGTCATCGCGTCATCGGCGGCGGGAACGACGGCGGCGGCCAAGATTTGCACGTCGTGGCCGAGCACGTCACCGCTCCCCTCGCCCGCGAGATTGAAGTAGGTATGTTGCGCGAGCGAAAGCGGGGTGGCGTGGTCACTGACGGCGTGCGCTTCGACGATGAGTTCGTTTTTGGCCGAGAGGGTGTAGGTTACGGTGACGTCGAGATTGCCGGGGTAACCCTCCTCGCCATCGGGGCTGTGGTAAAAGAGCCTGAGCGAGGACGGGGTGGTAGCGCGCACGGTCCACACGCGCTTGTCGAAACCGGTGACGCCGCCGTGCAGGTGGTTCGGTCCGTCGTTGAGCACGAGTTGGCGCGTGCCATCGGGCAGTTGCAAGCGACCGGCGGTGACGCGACCGGCGATGCGGCCGATGATGGCACCGAAATACGGGTGCCCGGCGAGGTAAGCGTCGAGGGTGTCGAAGCCGAGGACGACGTCGGCCAGTTTGCCCGTGCGGTCCGGCATGCGAAGCGCGGTGATAATACCGCCACAGGTAATAATGTCGGCTGATCCGCCGACGGCGTTGCGCAGGGTGTATTTTTCAACGACCGGGCCGGCGGGCAAACGGCCGAAGAGCTGTGGGGTCATGGGGCAAAAAGCTGGCCGAGGCCTATGGATGGCGCTGCCAGTCGAATTTGTTTTGGTCAATCCAGCGGTAGTGATCGGCAAAACGCAGACCGGCGGCGGAGTTTTCGTCTAGGATAACAGTCGTGCGTGGGTGCAACTGCAGCGCGGAGCCGGGACAGATGGCGGAGAGCGGACCCTCGATCATGTGCTCGACGGCGCGAACCTTGGCGGGTCCGAAAGCGAGGAGCAGACAGCGCCGCGTGTCCAGAATGGTGCCGATGCCCATGGTGAGGGCGTGCTTCGGCATGTTTTCAATGGCGCCGAAGACGGCGCTGTTGTCGCGCAGGGTCTGCTCGGAGAGAATCTTGATCCAGGTGCGGGAGCGGAGCGAGCCGGTGGGCTCGTTGAAACCGATGTGGCCGTTGCGACCGAGCCCGAGGAGCTGGATATCGATGCCGCCCGCATCGAGGATGCGCTGCTCATAACTGCGGCATTCCGCGTGGAGATCGGGCGCCGTGCCAGCGGGCACATGTGTACGCTGCGCGTCGATATTGATATGCCGAAAAAGATTTTCGCACATGAACCAGTGGTAGGACTGGTCGTGGGTGGTGGGAAGGCCGACGTATTCGTCGAGGTTAAAGGTCGTGACGCGGCTAAAATCGAGCCCCTCGTCGCGGTGCAACCGGATGAGTTCCTGATAGAGGCGCAACGGGGTGCGGCCGGTGGCGAGGCCGAGGACGGCGTCGGGTTTTTCCCGCACGACGCGGGCGATGATCTTGGCGCCGAGGACACAGCCGACGTCGGCATTCTCGCGAATCAGGACTTCCATGGTGCCCTAGCACTAGGCGACCTCTTACTTGCCGACAAGCGCCGACTGGCTTCCGCCAAAGGCGGCCGGCTGGTCAGCGCCGCTTGCGCTTCAGGGCGAGCTGGACGCCGGCGTAGCGGACGAGGCTTTGCAGATGCTCGAGCTCCTGCGGGTCCATCACCTTGGCGGTGGCAATCTCGCGCTCGGCGCGCTTCATCGCTTCCTCGACGGCCTTCTCGTCAATGTGCTCCTCGGTGATGGCACGTTCGGCGAGGACAGAAACCTTGTCGCCATCAATCTGGGCGAAACCGCCGCTCACCGCGAGATGAAGGGTCTGCGTCCCCTTGCTCACGCGCAGTTCGCCGTGCTCGACCTGCGTCAGCAACGGAATGTGGCCGGGGAGGATGCCGATCTCACCCTCCACCGTCGGGATGACGACAGTGTCGATGGTGTCGGAATAAACCCGGGCCTCGGGCGTGACGATTTCGAGCGTGAGAGGCATGGCCTGATTACTTCTTGGCCGCGGCGGCGAGCACCTCGTCGATGCCGCCCTTCATGTAGAAATCGCCCTCGGGCACGGTATCGAGTTCGCCGGAGAGGATCATCTGGAAGCCGCGGACCGTCTCCTTGACGGAGACGTATTTACCAGGCGAACCGGTGAAAACTTCCGCGACCGAAAACGGCTGGGAGAGGAAGCGCTGGATTTTGCGGGCGCGGTAAACGGTCTGCTTATCCTCCGGGGAGAGTTCATCGAGGCCGAGAATGGCGATGATATCCTGCAGATCCTTATAACGTTGGAGGACGCGCTGAACTTCACGGGCCACCTTGTAATGTTCTTCGCCGACGATGTCGGCTTGGAGGGCGTTTGAAACCGAAGCGAGCGGATCGACGGCAGGATAGATGCCGAGTTCGGCGATGGAACGCTCGAGCACGATGGTCGAGTCCAAATGCGCAAAGGTATTGGCTGGCGCCGGGTCGGTGAGATCGTCCGCCGGCACGTAAACGGCCTGCACGGAGGTGATGGAGCCTTTTTTCGTCGAAGCGATGCGCTCTTGGAGTAGGCCCATTTCATTGGAGAGCGTCGGCTGATAACCCACCGCGGAGGGCGAGCGGCCGAGCAGCGCGGAGACTTCGGAACCGGCTTGGGAGAAACGGAAAATATTATCGATGAACAGGAGCACGTCCTGATTCTTCTCGTCACGGAAGTATTCCGTCATCGCCAGCGCCGAGAGCGCGACGCGCATACGGGCACCCGGGGGCTCGTTCATCTGGCCATAGACCAGCGCGACCTTGGACTTGCTGAGGTCCTTCTGATCGATGACGCCCGCCTCGGACATTTCGTGGTAAAGGTCGTTGCCTTCACGGGAGCGCTCGCCGACACCGGCAAACACGGAGAAACCGCCGTGGGCCTTCGCGATGTTGTTGATAAGTTCCAGAATGACGACGGTCTTGCCGACGCCAGCACCGCCAAATGCGCCTGCCTTGCCGCCCTTGGTGAAGGGGGCAATGAGATCGATGACCTTGATGCCGGTCTCAAGAATATCGGCCTTCGTATCCTGATCAACGAGCGCGGGAGCCGGCCGGTGAATCGGATATTTTTTGGCGTAGGCCACGGGACCGCGACCATCTACCGGCGTGCCAGTGACGTCGAAGATGCGACCGAGGACGCCCTCACCCACCGGCACCGAGATGGGCGCGCCGGTATCAACCACCTCCATGCCACGCACCAAGCCCTCGGAGGAGGACATCGCGATAGTGCGGGCGCGCCCGGCGCCGAGATGCTGCTGCACTTCAAGCGTCAGCAGTTCCTTTTTGCCAGAGACCTCAAAGTCAATGGTCAGCGCCTGATAGATGGGCGGGATGGTGTTTTCCGCGAACTGGACGTCAACGACGGGGCCGATGACTTGGACGATTTTTCCGGTGTTGCTCATGACGTAAACGATAGGAGGATGACGTGGTGAAAGGGTTTAGGCGGCGAAGGAGGCGGCGGAAATTTCGAGAATTTCCTGGGTGATGGCGGCCTGACGGGCTTTGTTGTATTCGAGGGTGAGGTCGCCGAGCAGGTTGGTGGCGTTATCCTTGGCGGTCTTCATGGCGACCATGCGGGCGCTGTGCTCGGAGGCTTTGGCATCGAGCACATGCTGGTAAACCTCGCGGTTGAGGTAGAGCGGCAGCAGGGCATCTAGGACGGTCGCGGCATCGGGTTCAAAGAGCATCTCCCGCATCTGACCGCCGGCATTGGTTGTCTGGCCGGCATCGGAACGCAGGTCGGTGATGACGTCCTTCACGCTGGTCAGTGGCAGCAAGGGCATGATGGAAGCCTCCTGCACGAGGGTGTTGCGGAAATGGGGCCAAATGAGTTCGACGGTGTCCACCGTGCCCTCGAGGAACTGCTTCACCATGAACTCGGCGACGATTTTGACCTCGGGGAAACCGACGCGGTCGGTGACTTGAAAATCTGCCAGCATGTCTCGCTTGGCGCGGGCGAGAAATTGGGCGCCCTTGCGGCCGATGACGGCATATTTTGCCGGGGTCTTGATATCGAGGACCAGCTTGAACAGGTTGGCGTTGAGCGGACCGCAGAGCCCTTTGTCGGTGGTGATAAGAATGACCCCGCGGGTCTTGACCTCACGCTTCGCGAGGAAGGGATGGTGGGACTCCTCCACGCGGTCGGCGAGGGCGGCGAGCATGTTGGCCATCAACTCGGCGTAGGGACGGCCGGCCAAGGCAAGTGCTTGGGCCTTCTTCATCTTCGATGCGGCCACGAGCTCCATCGCCTTGGTGATCTGGCGGGTGTTCTTGACCGACTTGATGCGTCGGCGGATATCGCGGGTTGAGGCCATCGAGGGTCAGGGCGGTTGGCGAAGAATGCGGTTACTTGCGGGCGGCGTAGGAGGTTTTCCACTCGTCACAGGCGGCCTGTAACTTGGCCTCAATATCCTTATCAAGGGCGGCCTTAGTGCGAATCTCGGTGAGCAGCGCGTCCTTGCGGGTGATGAAGAACTCCTTAAGCGCAGTGGCCGCAGCGACGACCGACTTCACTTCGATGCCATCAAAGAGACTCTTCTGCATACCAAAGAGGACGGCGACCTGGAGCTCGATGGGCGCCGGGCTGAACGCCGGCTGCTTGAAGAGTTCGACGATGCGGGCGCCGCGTTCGAGCTGCGCCTTGGTTTTAGCGTCGAGATCAGAGCCGAACTGGGCGAAGGCGGCAAGTTCGCGGAACTGGGCGAGTTCGCCCTTCAGTTTGCCGCCGACCTGCTTGGTCGCCTTGATCTGCGCGGCAGAACCCACGCGCGATACGGAGAGACCCACAGATACGGCGGGGCGGATGCCTTGGTTGAAGAGATCGGTTTCGAGGAAGATCTGGCCGTCGGTGATCGAGATGACGTTCGTCGGGATGTAGGCCGAGACGTCACCCGCCTGGGTTTCGATGATAGGCAACGCGGTGAGCGAGCCTTTGCCGTCAAGGCGGGCAGCGCGCTCAAGCAGACGGGAGTGGAGATAGAAAACGTCACCGGGATATGCTTCACGACCGGAGGGGCGCTTCAGGATGAGCGAAATCTGGCGGTAGGCGACCGCGTGCTTCGAAAGATCATCATAAACGATGAGCGCATCCATGCCGTTTTCCATGAACCACTCGCCCATCGCGGCGCCGGAGAAGGGCGCAAGGTATTGGTTGGCGGGGTTGTCGGCGGCCGGCGCGGCGACGATGATAGTGTATTCCAATGCGCCCGCCTCCTCGAGGGCTGACATGGTGCGCACGATGTTGGAATTTTTCTGACCAACCGCGACGTAGATGGAATAAACCGGACGGAAGTTTTTGTCGCCGCTAGCGAAGCCGACCTTGTTGATCTTGCCCTGATTGATGATAGTATCAATCGCGATGGTCGTCTTACCGGTGCCGCGGTCACCGATGATGAGCTCGCGCTGACCACGACCGATCGGGATCATGGAGTCGATCGCCATGATGCCGGTGAAAAGTGGTTGGGAAACGGATTTGCGCACAATGATGCCGGGCGCGATTTTTTCGACGGGATTGAACTCCTTGGTCTCGATGGGACCCTTGCCGTCTACGGCATTGCCAAGCGCGTCCACCGCTCGGCCGAGCAACGCCTTGCCGACGGGCACGGAGAGCAGCTTGCCGGTGGTAAAGACCTCGTCGCCCTCCTTGAGTTGCGAGACGTCGCCGAGGACGACGCAGCCGACCTCATCCTCTTCCAAATTGAGCGCGATGCCGATGGCCCCACCGGGAAACTGCACCATCTCGTTATACATCACCTCGGAGAGGCCGTCGATTTTGGCCACACCGTCAGCGAGGGTGCGGATGGTGCCGGTGTTCTTCTTGACCGCCTTGTTGGAAAGCTTGGCGATCTGTTGTTCGATTTGTTCTAGGGCAGTGCTCATGGCGCGGGCGGACAGGGTTGGGATTTAAAGTGGTTCAGACAGTGGAGAGTTCGGCGAGCTGGCCGGCGATGGATGACTCGTAAACATCGTCACCGACGCGGACCCGCAGTCCGGCGATCAGCCGGGCATCATGGCGGGCATTGGCGGTGATGATGCGTTTGTATTTTTGCGAAAAGGCACCAGCGATCCCGGCGAGGATGGCATCGGCCACCGGGCCGGCATGATCCACCACGGCTTGGCTCTTGGCGAGCTCCCGGGCAATGAGGCGTTGGTAGCCTTTTAATACCAGCAAGGGATAAGCCGGGCGGTGCTTTTCCACATAAGCGAGCACCGCCGTCACCTGCTCGGCGGAAACGGCGCCGTGGGCGAGGCTCAGCTTGAATAGCTGGCGGGCTAACTGTTGGGCTTTTTTATGGTGGGCGGCCATCGGGAAAATTCCAATTAGACGGCGGTGAGTTCACGGGCGGCGGCCTGGTTATACGCCGCGCGATCGGCTTCAGAAAGTTGCTTGGCGAGCACGCGCTCGGCGGTGACAACGACGAGCCTGGCAATCTCGGTGCGAGCCTCGGCGAGCATCTTACGGTGCTCCAGCTCAATGGCGTGCTGGGCTTTGGTGAAGGTATCGGCGGCCTTCTGCGTCGCTTCCAGCATCTGCCGATCGAGGAATTCCTTGGCCGTTTTACGAGCCTCCTCGATGATTTTCGAGGACTCGACTTGGGCGAGTTTGATGATCTGGGCGCTTTCCTGCTGGGCCGCGGCCAGCTTGACTTGGATCTCCTCGGCGTGCCTGAGCCCGCCGGCGATCTTCTGATTACGCGCATCCATCGTGGCGATGGTGGGCTTGATGGCGAAGAAATACAGGACGCCGAACAGGATCAGGAAACTGATGACCTGCATGACGATATATTTCGGCTCGATGCCGAATTTTTCGATCATACCGGGTTCAGCGGCGACTTCAGTGACAGCGAGCAGGAGTGGCAGCATGACGGGAAAGGGGTTGGCCGCGGGCGGGTTGAGGCACCCGCGGCCGGTTCAGAAATTATCTGGCTACTTACTTAAGCGAGGAACAGGGCGAGGATGCCGAGACCTTCGGCGAGCGCCATGCCGATGATGGCCTGCACGAGGATCTTACCGGAAGCGCCCGGGTTGCGGCCGACCGCTTCGACGGCCTTGGTGCCGATCAGACCGACGCCGATGGCGGCGCCGAGCAGACCAAACGCACTGGTGATGTTGCCGGTGATACCGGTGGATTGAGCGAGGATTTCGATCATGGGTGGGTTGTTTATTTTTGTTTGTGGTGACCGCCGTGCGCACGCGTTGGCACGCTCCCGACGGAAAAGTTTTAGTGGTGGGATTCGACGGTCGCCGACTCGTCGGCGTGATCGTGATCATCGCCATGGTTGCAGAACAGTCCGATATAGACGGCCGAGAGCAGGGTGAAGACGGTCGCCTGAATCAAGCCCACGAACAGCTCCAGAAAATAGAACACGAAGATGAAGCCGGTGCCGTGGAGGAGATTTTCGCCGCCGAAGATGTTGCCGAAAAGGCGCACCGAAAGAGTGAAGGGCCGGATGCTGATGGAGAACACCTCGATCAAACCGACAATCACGAACACGAGCGCGAGGATCGGATAGAGCCAGAGGGGCGTTTCCTTCTTTTCGGCCTTGTTGCCGAAGAGGTCCCAGAGGATGAGTTTCAGGCCGGCGTATTTGAAAATGATGATGAGGAAGGCACCGAACGAAATCAGCGCGAGCGCGATGGTGCTGTTGAAATCCGCCGTGACGGGGCGGATGAACGGATTCGTCATGTGGAACTTGCCGTCAACGTCATGGCCCCAGCCGACGGTGCCGACACCGGGAAGCAGCCCCGCCCAGTTCTGAAGCAAGATGAAGATGAAGAACGTGACGAGCAGCGGGAACGCGGCCGGGAAGGCCTTCTTGCCGACGATGGGCTCAAACAGGTCGCGCAGGGCCTCGAGCAGCGATTCAAAAACCGACTGGGCTTTGCCGGGAAGAATTTGTGGTTTCCCCACAATGCCGAGGATGACCAGCACGACCACGGCCGACACGAGCCAGCCAGTCGCCATACTATTCGTGATGGCCCAGCCGTGGCCGAAGTCCACCAACTTACTTGCGGACGGGGAAACCGCAGCGCAAACGCCCAGCGTGCTGGTTAGAAACAGGGAGAACGTGGCGAGTTTTTTTACCCGGGACATGGGTGCGCGATAGAAAATGGAAAGGTTTGAAAGTAAATGACGTAGGGATCCCCCCGGGGGGGCGTCAACCCTCTAAGCGGTAAATTTCCCTTCGCGACCGATAATTAGCGCTCAGGCAACCCTCGCCGTGCTTCGCTTATGGCTGCGGCGATTGCAGAATAGCCGTGAAGGAATGGTAGGATACGGCCCGGGATTGAAATACGGTGACAAATTCAAAAGGCCAAGCTGCCGACACTATTTTCCACTCGGGATGTTGGGTCACGGTCTCGAGCGCCGCCTCAAAGTAAGGGGCGAAGTCCGTGCGAAAGTGCAGTTGCGCCCCCGCCCCCGCCCGGCGAGCCAGCGTGGTCAGGAAATCCGGCTGGATGAGGCGGTTTTTATGATGACGACGCTTGGGCCAGGGGTCGGGAAAGAGCACAAAAATGGTCTCGAGCCGCACACCCAGCGGCAGAGCCTCAAGCAGCACGCCCGCCTCGGCGTGAATAAAGGCGAGGTTCGCGAGGCCGGCCCGGCGGGCCTTGCGATTGGCGCGAACGATGCGGTCCCTCAGCAGATCGACACCAAGGCAACTTTCATCCGGGTGCGCGGCTGCGTATGCCGTAAGCAAATGCCCGTGCCCGCACCCAATCTCTAGGGTCAGCGCCCGCGGTCGGGTCGGCCAGAGTTGCGCCAACTCCACCTGCAGGGCAGTGAGACGCGCGGTGCGCAGGGCAGCAGCTTGCTCGATAGGCATGAGGGCTGGCAGCTAGGCAAGAGCGCCGGCCGGCGCAAGCCCGCGCTCTTCGGCCTAACAGCGCGGCAGGCTGAAATAGAATGAAGTCCCCTGCCCCAGCTGGCTCTCCACCCACACGCGGCCCCCATGCAGTTGCACGATGTGTTTCACGATGCTCAAGCCCAAGCCGGTGCCTCCTTTTTCGCGCGAACGCCCCTTGTCCACGCGGTAAAATCGTTCGAAAATGTGTGGCAGATCCTCCGCGGGAATGCCGGTCCCGTTGTCGCGCACGCACGTGATGACCTCGTGTTCCTTGGCGCGCACACTCACATCAATGGCCGCGCCCTGTGGCGTGTATTTGAGGGCGTTATCGAGGAGGTTCTCCAGCACCTGCGTGATCTTGGAGGCATCCAAAACCAGATTACCCACTGCGGCATCGATCTCTCCAGCGAGCCGTCGCTCGTGCGCGGAGGGCCGGCTCTGGTAGTCGTCAATCACCCCATTGACCAGTTTGGTCAGGGACACTGATTCACGCGCCAACCCGGGATCGACCGATTCGAGTCGCGACAGGATCAGCAGGTCTTCCAGCAGCGAGTTGAGCCGCTCGGCGTGGCGCTGGATGGTCTTTAAGAAACGCTCCCGGTCATCCACCGGGATCTCGTGATGTCCGTCCACCAAGGTTTCGATATAACCTTTGATCACACTCAGGGGGGTGCGGAGTTCGTGGGAGACATTGGCCACGAAATCGCGGCGCACGGCCTCCAGTTTGCGCTGATGGGTGATATCGTGCAGCACGAAGAGCGACCACTGGGTTTTCTGGCCGTCGAGCGGCGGAATCAAGGCGCCGGTGACTTCAGCCCAGATGGAATCGCCGCCCTTGGCAAATTCGAAGGCCTTCTGCGATTCCGCCCGACCAGCACGCACGGTCTCGACGTAATCGAGAAACTCCCGGCTTTGCAGGACAAGCTCAAGCCGGTGGCCAAGGATGTTGGTCGCGGCGGGGAAAATCGCCTGCAATGCGTGATTGGCGAGCAGGATGTGATTCGTATCATCCACGATGAGCACGGCCTCCTGCAGGCTGCCCAGGGTGGCCTCAAGCTGCGCGAGCTGCCCAGTGCGAATCTGCTGTAAGCGGGTGGCCTCCACGCTCAAGGCGCTGGCCGCTTCACATAGGCGGTCCCAGTCCACCCCGAGGCGGGCTGGTTGATCTTCACGCAAAAAGGGCTGCCGCTGCACAATCGACTCTTCCAGCGAGCGGATGGCCAACCGGTATTGGCGCAGACGCTGAAGCGCCCAAGCGAGCACGGCCGCCAAAACCAGTGCGATGAATCCCATCATACGCGGACTTTTTGCTCAGCCATGCGATAGCCCACCCCGCGGATGGTCTCGATCCAGCCGGCTTCGTCGCCGAGTTTTTCGCGCAGCCGGCGCACGTGGGTGTCCACCGTGCGCGTCTCGATTTCGGTCTCGTAATTCCAGACGTTGATCAGGAGATGTTCACGCGTCTGCACCCGCCCTCGGCGCTCCATGAGCAGATGGAGTAATTTGAATTCGGTGGCGGTCAGATCCACCGGCTTACCCTCCACCGTGATTTCATGGCGGTCAATATCGAGCACGATAGTGCCAATTTGCAGATGCTTGGCGGGCTCCGCGCCGCTATCGCTAGACCGGCGGATAATGGACTGCACTCGTAACACCAATTCTTTGGTGCTAAATGGTTTACATATATAATCGTCCGCGCCAATTTCGAGGCCTTGGATGCGATCATTTTCCTCGGCCTTGGCTGTCAGAAAAATCACCGGAACCCGTTTAAGTTTTGGGTCGGCCCGCAGCATGCGGCATATCTGGATCCCGTTCAGTTCTGGCATCATGACATCGAGGATCACCAAGTCTGGCACGAAAGTGCGCGCGAGGCCGATACTGGCGTTGGGGTTGTTGATGGCCTCGACGGAAAACCCCTTCGCCTTCAACGTGTAGGCGAGCAAGTCTGTGACATCAGGCTCATCATCCACCACGAGAATTTTCTTGGGTTTTGAATCGGTCATGCGTCGTAGTATAAGCTAAGTGTTGCGTGCCAGACTAGTGAATTTCCGGCTCGTTTCACAAATGTTACAACGCAACCAGAGCTCGCGTCTTGAATTCAGTTTGGGGTCGTTTCATTTGCCCGCCGAGATTCGATAACGACCATTAAAATACTGATATCCGCCGGGTTAACTCCACTGATCCGACTGGCCTGACCCAGATTGAAGGGTTTAAACTGACTCAGCTTGATCGCGCTTTCCTTACGTAAGCCTTTAATCATCATGAAGTCAAGTGTAGCAGGAATCCGAATTTTCTCAATGTGAGACATTTTTTCGATCTGACGTTGTTCGCGGTCCAAGTAACCTTGGTAACGGACTCGATAAATGACTTCTTCCCTCACGGCGGCGGACTCATTTTGAAAAGCTTCTGGCAAGGACTCCGGCGGTTCACCGCGACGCAAATGATCCCCCATGGTCTTGCCGTTCAGCCGTTGGGATTCGAGTAGGTTAATCCAATGCCCCACCTTATTTTTTTTGGTTTGTATTCTACTTAACCTACTTGATGTTAGTAATTTATGCTCCTTTGAATGGTGAATTAATCGCAGTTCGGCGCTGCCGTGGTTGAACAGTAAGCGATGCTCGGCGCGGCTGGTGAACATTCGGTAAGGTTCATTTGTGCCCTTGGTTACCAAGTCATCGATTAGCACCCCGATGTAGCCCTCGTGGCGCTGGATAATGAGTGGCGGCTCTCCCCTCGCCTTGTGGGCCGCGTTAACTCCGGCGATCAGTCCCTGACAGGCCGCTTCCTCATAGCCCGAGGTGCCGTTGATCTGGCCGGCAAAAAACAGGCTCCCCACCCGTTTCGACTCCAGAGTTGGGAAAAGCTGGGTGGGCGGGGAAAAATCGTATTCGACCGCATAGGCCGGCCGCAGCAAGACCGCTTGCTCAAGCCCCGGGATACTATGCACCATAGCCAACTGCACATCGAACGGCAGACTGGTTGAGAGCCCATTCACATAGTATTCATTCGTCGAACGGCCTTCGGGCTCCAGAAACAGTAAATGGCGCGGTTTGTCAGCGAAGCGCACAACTTTGTCCTCAATGCTCGGGCAATACCGCGGGCCCACGCCTTCGATTTCGCCCCCATACATCGCAGACTTATGGAGATTATCCCGGACTATCTGGGCGGTTTCGGACGTCGTATGTGTCATCCAACACGATATCTGGGCTTCGCCTGGGGTCCAACCCAGACGCCGTTCACCGGTATGTTCCACGTGGAACATATCCCCAGGATCGCGCGTATCGTAAAACGCAAACAGGGTCGGTTGAGCGTCGCCTTTCTGCTCCTGCATCTTACTGAAATCGAGGCTGCGGCCCAGCAAGCGCGGCGGCGTGCCGGTTTTCAGCCGCTGCAGCTCGATGCCGACCTCCAGAAAACTAGCCGACAGCGTCTTGGCACTAAAATCACCCAAACGACCGCCTTCATTCTTATTTTGGCCGATATGCATCAACCCTCGCAGGAAGGTTCCGGTGGTAACCACCACGGTCTTTCCAGTGAACTCGATATCGAGATTGGTTCTTACTCCGGTCACCTGATCCTTCGCGAAGACCAAACTAGTGACGGTGGCTTGGAAAATCTGCAAATTTGGCTGCAGCTCCAATGTATGCTTTAGCCGGAACTGATAAGCTTTCTTATCACATTGGGCGCGTGGCGATTGCACCGCTGGACCCTTCGACTCGTTGAGCAAGCGAAATTGGATGCCGGTCAAATCCGTATTGATCGCCATCTCGCCACCGAGCGCGTCGATTTCGCGGACGATCTGACCCTTGGCTTGCCCGCCAATCGCCGGGTTGCAACTCATCTGGGCAATCGTGTCGATGTTGCCGGTAAGGAGTAGGGTAGAGGCCCCCATGCGCGCGGCAGCGAGGGCGGCTTCCACACCAGCGTGCCCAGCCCCGCACACAATTACATCAAAAGGTATCCTATTATATATCATGTGCTAAAATGACCTCAAGCCTACTTTCCAATGCAGAAATTAGCGAACAGTTGGTCCAACATTCGCTCATTATCAATCTTCCCGGCAATCTCACCATAGGCCGCCAAGGCCCCACGCAGATCGCTCGAGACGAGCTCACTATATTCGCCCGCTGATAGCTTTCCCTCCGCGTCATCCAAACAAATCCTAGCCCGGCCCAGCGCATCAGCATGACGGGCATTGATCGCAATCAATTCCTCGCCGACCGTGACCGCCAAAGCCTCGGCGCGTCGAACTAAGGCCGCTATGAGCACCTCCAAGCCTTCGCCGGTGAGGGCAGATATTGTTACTAGCTCAAATTGTTTGAAGTCAATACTATTTTCCGGGAAGCACAGCAGATCAGCCTTATTGGCGACGACCAGCGTGCGCTCCGGTATGAGGCAGGAAATAACCTCCGGCTCAAATTGTGGGGCCGGCCGGGAGGAATCCAGCACCAGCAGAATCAGGTCGGCATCACGGGCGCGCTCCAAACTCTTGGCCATGCCGCGTTGCTCCAAAGCAGAAGGGGAGGGGTTAAGACCCGCCGTATCAATCAAGCGCAGACTATGCGGCCCAACGATGATCCGCTCCTCCAAATAGTCCCGTGTTGTGCCTGGTTCATCGCTCACTAGCGCGCGGTCATATCCAACTAACCGATTGAGTAGCATACTCTTACCTGCATTGGGCTGGCCAAGAATAACCGTCTTCAAGCCCTCTCTCAGCACGTCGCCGTAATGGTTCGTGGCCAGCAACCGCTGCGTCTGGAGCTTAAGACGACGGATTTCCGCGAGCACGAAGGCCCGGTCCTCGGCGGGCAAGTCCTCCTCGGGGAAATCGATATAGGCTTCGATCCGCGCCAGCACCCCGAGCAAGCCATCCGCCAGCGAATCCATGTGCCGCCCCAGCGCGCCGCGCAGTTGCTGATTCGCCGCGGTGAGCGCCCGTTCGCTGCGCGCGTGAATCAAATCCATGACGGCTTCCGCTTGACTGAGATCCATGCGGCCGTGCAAAAACGCGCGTTGGGTGAACTCCCCCGGTGCCGCCGCACGACATCCCCGCGCCAGCAGATCCTCCAAGATCCGCTGCGCAATAAACGGGTTTCCGTGACACGATATCTCCAGCACATCCTCGCCTGTGTAGGAGGCGGGTGCTTGGAAAAATGTGATCAACACATCATCCACCAAGCCGCCGGTGTGATCGCAATAGTCCGCGCGCCGGGCGCAGCGGGGTGAGGGGGCTTCACCGCACAATTCGCGCGCTAGGCGTGCTGTATCCATTCCGCTGATGCGCAACACCGCCAGCGCGGCGGTGCCGGTCGGGGTTGCCAGGGCGGCGATGGTATCTTGGGTGGGCGCCATACTCCGCAGGCAACCCGCCCGCCGCGCGAAGGCAAAATAAAACCTGCCGGCGGCCCGCCCGTTCCGTTCACCGCCGCCGACGGGCGCGCGGTTTAATTCCCATTCACCGTCACCGTGCGCACGCGCACGCCATCAGCAATCTTGTCTCCGGGATAAACGATCACCGGTTCATGCTCGCCCAGCCCGTCGACAATCTCCGTCACTAATCCGTTGCTGTAGCCGGTTTTCACTGAGCGCAACTGCGCCCGGCCGCCCTCGACCACATAGGTCTGCCAGGATCCGCCGCGCTGGAAAAGCGCCCCGGCTGGCACCTGCAGCACCCGGTCACTTTCCCAGATCACAATGCGTGCCTCGACACGATAGGCGTCGCCGAGGGTGGGGCGGAGCTCCAGCGGATCGGTGAGATCCACAATGACGTTCACTCGCTGTTCCTCGACGCCCAGTGCGGATATTTTTGTGAACGCGGCCGGCTCCACCCAGCGCACGCGGGCATTGAGCGCTTCACGGCCGCCCCACTGTTCCAACTGCACGCGGGCGCCGGGCCGAATAGCGACCGCATCGCGCGAAAGCACCTCGATCCGCGCCTCCAAGTCGGCGGGGTCACCGACCTCCACCAGCGGAAATCCCGCCGGCACGACCCGCTCGCTTTCCTGAAACACCCGCAGCACGCGACCGCCGACAGGCGAGACGATGATCAGCGGCTCGCCCCGGGCCGCCGCTCCGGCGGGTTGCCCCCTTAGCAACACGGCCTGGGCCTGCGCGAGTTCAAACGCCGCGATCTGCAGACCAAATTCCGTAGCGCGGGCCTCTTGCAGCGTGGTGATCGCGCGGGTCTCCACCGTGTCGAGTTCCTGCCGTGAAATCGACCCCGCCGCAAACAGCGCACGCATGCGCGTGGAGTCGCTCTCGGCCATTTTGGCAGAGGCGCGGGCCCGGGATTGTTGGGCGGTGGCCAGTTCACGCGCGGCGGTCGCCGCTTGGATTTGCGCGCGAGCCTGCGCTTCACCACGGGCATCCAGCAAATCGGCCCCTTTGGTTTCCAGCACCGCGATCACCGTTTTACCGGCTTCAACCAACGCGCCGGGTTTCCAATCGATGCGCTGCAACTGTCCGGCCACCGGACTGGAAACAATATAATGATTCTTCACGCGCGTCATGCCTTCCTCGTCCACGGTCACCACCAGTGGACCGTATTCGACCGGGGCGGTCTCCACTGACTGTGGCTTCGGCCAAAGCCCGATCACGATAAGGGCGACGAGCAGGGTGCCGCCAAGCCAGGGCAGGCGTTGTTGCCAGCGGCGTTGGCCATTCCGTTGCGCGGGGGTGGAGGAGGGAGTGTTCATTGCAAAAATCAGTCACGGGCCTTCAACACTCCGACCAGATCGAGCCGATCCAGTCGGCGGCAAGCCAGTAGGGCGGAGGCCACCGAGGCCACGGCGACCACGAGCACAGCGAAAGCGTAATTGGCAGGAGTAAGGATCAGCGGTAGGCGCACGAATTCATTGTTCACGGTCTGGATAATGGCACTAGCCAGACCGGAGCCGATGACGAGCCCGAAGGGCAAAGCGATTAAGGTGAGCACCGCCAATTCTCCCACCAGCACCCCCGCCACCTCCCGGCGGCTAAAACCGATTACGCGCAGCGTCGCAAGTTCTCGCTGCCGCTCCGAAAGCGAAATCCGGGCGCTGTTATAGACAATGCCGAAGGCCACCACTGTGGCGAAGGTGAGATAAATTTTTTGAATCAGGCCGATACTCTCCGCCGTGGTCTGGCGAAAGCCTTCCCGTATAGCCTGCTTGATGACGACATTGCCTATCCGCGGAATTTCCTTGGTGGCGCGTAGAAAATTCTCCCACTGATCACCGGCCACCGTGAGGTAGGCGCCGGAAATACGATCCCCCTCTCCGAGCAGGCGGTTGAGCGCGTTGATTTCCATGAACGCAGCCGTGCCCGCAAAATCCTCCGAGAGCGCGGCCACCGTCACGCTGAATTCCGGCCGCTTACCATCCAACACACGCACCCGCAACGCGTCGCCGGGCTGCACCGCGAGCACCTCGGCCAGCTTGGCGGAAAGCACGATCCCTTGGGGCGGTAGAGTCACCTGCCGGTTGTGCGCATCAATCACACGGTTTAGCGTCGTCGCCGCCGGAAGACCGCTGATTCCCAATCGGCGGAAACGGTTGCCGGCCCGTAGTTCCACCAGCGCGGCGCGCACTGGCTCCGCCTTGACCACGCCAGGCAGCGCGCGCAAATCCGCCAAGGTGCGCACCGGACTGGGTTCGATGAGCGACACGAACACCGTCTGGCGTTGGATCAGGTCCCATTGATAATCTAGGACGTAGTTGATGCCGTCTCGAAATGAGCTGGGGACAACCAAGATCCCCGTCGCGAGCGCCAGCGCCACGCTGGTGAGGATGGCGCGCGCGGGCCGGCGTTCGATATTGCGGAGGGCCATACGCAACGGCGTGGTAAACACCCGGCCGAGGCCGAGTCGCTCGACCAAGGCGGGCCGGAAATTCGCCGGCGGTTCCGGTCGCATGGCCTCGGCCGGGGGCAGCCGCACCGCGCTGCGCACCGCTCCCCAGACACCCACGATGGCCGCCAGCGAGCACACCAGCACCGCCGCCACGAGCACGCTTTTGGCGAGTTGAAACTCCAGCAGAGGAAAGCGGAAAAACAGGTGATACATGTGCACAAGCCGGTTTCCCAGCACGACGCCGCCAACGATCCCTAGCACGGTGCCCACCACGACGATGACGAGCGCGAACTTCAGGTAGTGCCAACCGATCTCGCGGTTCGCGAAGCCACAAGCCTTGAGCATGGCAATCTGCTCGCGCTGCAAGGTGATCTGGCGGCTCATGACCGCATTGGTCATGAACGCCGCCACGCTGAGAAACACGAGCGGGAAGCCGATGGATAGCCCTTGCAACACGTTGATCTCGTCGCGCACACGTGTGTGTGAGGGATGCGATTCGCGGCCGTAGGCGCCGCGCCCGCCATAGGGACGCAGCACGCGATCCACGGCGGTGATCACCGAATCCTCAGCGATCCCCGGAGCGAGCGTGAGCGACACGCTATTGAAGGCCCCGTCCTGATTGCTGGCGGCGGCGAGCTCTTTGTATGGCATCCAAAACACCCCGTAGGTTTTATTGTTGGGCAGTGCCGCGCCCGGCGGTGCCTCAAAAACAAACTCTGGCGAGAGCACGATGCCGGCGATGCGAAAAGTCTGGCGCCGACCATAGAGCACGGCGGAAATTTTGTCCCCGGGCTTGAGATTGTTCGCCTCTGCGAAAGCCTCGCCGGCTAGGATTTCCCCCGCGCGCTCCCGGCCGGTGAGGATGCGCCCACTGCGCAGGTAGAGTCGGTTGAGATTGAGTTCACCACGCTCCGGCAGCGAAAGGATGAGGCCGGTTGCCGGCTCAATCATGCCGGGCAGATCCAGCGTGACCTGGAGCGCGATACCGGTCTGCACCGCGGCGACCCCGGGAATGGCGGCCAATTGTTCCGCGACGGAGTGGGGGGCGCGCTTCAATTTGGCGAAGACCTGCGCAAAGCGATACTCGCGGTAATAATCGTCACGCGTGTTCTCCAGCGAGAGGATCAGGCTGCGCGTCATGATCATCATCGTGAGCCCGCAGGCCATCACGAGCGCAACCGCAAGGGCCTGCGATTTGAGCGCGCGCAAATCGCGGAAAAGTTTGCGATCGAGCAGGCTCATGCGGCTCTCACCAACTCAAGCCAGAGGCTGGCTGGCGTTGTGGATTGCTTTGCACGTGGGTGATATGTCCGTCCGAGAGCGTGAGCACGCGGTCGGCCATGTCCGAGATCACGGCGTTATGGGTGATCACGAGCGTGAGGGTGCCCAGTTCACGATTGATGCGCTCGATGGCCTCCAGCACCACGATACCCGTGCGCACATCGAGCGAGCCGGTGGGCTCGTCGCACATCAGCACGGCGGGCCGCTTGGCGATGGCGCGGGCGATGGCCACACGCTGCTGCTCGCCGCCGGAAAGCTGCGCGGGGAAATGATCCATCCGCGCGCCGAGCCCCACGAGCTCCAGCGCCACCTCCGGCGCCATCGGGTCGGGAGCGATTTCCGTGATGAGGGCGACGTTTTCCCGGGCCGTCAGGCTGGGGATGAGATTGTAGAACTGGAAAACGAAGCCGACGCGGTTCCGACGGTAAAGGGTGAGGCCATTTTCATCCGCCCCGCCGAGATCCCAGTCGCGATAGCGGAGCGTGCCGCTGGTCGGAGAATCAAGCCCGCCGAGCAGGTTGAGCAGCGTGGATTTTCCGCTGCCGGAAGCGCCGAGGACGACGAGAAATTCACCCGCATAACAGTCGAGATCCACGGCATCCAAAGCGCGAATCACCGCCCCGCCATCCCCATAGGTCTTGGTCAACCCGCGCACCTGAAAAACTTTATCCCGCGCAGCCGGGCGACTGGGAAGAGAAGAGTGGACCGAAACAGTGTTCATGCGCGAGGCCGGCAGCATGCACCGCCGCGCACCAGTCGCAACGGCCAAAGCATCATTCTCGCAGGGTGTTAGCGGATGACTACAGTCCCAGCATCCCGGCTGATGCCGATCAAGGCGGGCTTACTCCACGCTTTCGCCGGTGACAGCTTCGCCACCCTTCACCGTCACGCGCTCCATGATCGCCTGGGAAATTTTCTCGGCGAGCGCAGGGTTTTCACGCAAGGCGACCTTGGCTGCCTCACGACCCTGGCCAACCAGATTGCCCTCGTAGGCGATCCACGCGCCCTTCTTTTCGAGAATCTTGTGCTCCAGGCCGAGGTCGAGGATCGAGCCGATCTTCGAGATACCCTCGTCATACATGATGTCGAATTCGCACTCGGTGAACGGCGGCGCGATCTTGTTCTTCACCACCTTGATCTTCGTGCGGTTGCCCACGACCTTGCCGTCGGGCGTCTTGATTTGTTCCTTGCGGCGAATGTCGATGCGCACACTGGAGAAAAACTTCAACGCGCGGCCACCGGAGGTCGTTTCCGGGCTGCCGAACATCACGCCGATCTTTTCGCGGATCTGGTTGGTGAAAATACACACGCAGTTGGTCTTACTGACGACCGCCGTGAGCCGGCGCATGGCCTGAGACATGAGGCGGGCCTGACTGCCCATGGTCATGTCGCCCATCTGTCCGTCGAGTTCGGCCTTAGTGATCAACGCGGCAACGGAATCGAGGACGATCACATCAATCGAGTTGGAGCGGATGAGCGTCTCCATAATGTTGAGCGCGTCCTCGCCGGAGTCCGGCTGCGATACGAGCAGGTCGTCAAGGTTCACGCCGACCACGCGGGCGTATTTAGGGTCAAGCGCATGCTCGACGTCGATGAAGGCGGCGAGGCCGCCTTTTTTCTGGGCCTCGGCGATGACGCTGAGACAGAAGGTGGTTTTACCGGAGGATTCCGGGCCATAAATCTCAATGATGCGGCCCTTGGGCAGGCCGCCGACGCCGAGCGCGAGGTCCACGGCGAGCGAACCGGTCGAGAGCGTCTCGACCTTCATCTTGGTGTTGCTGCCGAGGCGCATGATCGAGCCTTCGCCGAACTGCTTGGTGATGGCGGAGAGCGCGAGGTCGATGTTCTTATCGCGGGCGTGGGCGGCGGGGACGACGGCGGCGGTTTTGGCGGGAGCGGCTTTGGACATAGGCGTGACGGGTTTAAGGTGGAGAAAGGAAGAGTCTAGCGCAGGGCAATGACAGCGTTATGTCAGGAGCCTT